>CALVPU010000021.1 GCA_944353735.1 uncultured Eubacteriales bacterium
CACGCACGTGCGGAACGGCGGCGCGACCTTGTTCTTGACGATCTTGATCTTCGTGCGGTTGCCGATGACCTCGGTGCCGTTCTTGATGGACTCGCCCTTGCGGATGTCGAGGCGCACGGAGGCGTAGAACTTCAGCGCCTTGCCGCCGGTGGTCGTCTCGGGGGTGCCGTAGACCACGCCGACCTTCTCGCGCAGCTGGTTGATGAAGATGGCGATGGCGTTGGTCTTGGCGATCACGCCCGCCAGCTTGCGCAGCGCCTGCGACATCAGGCGCGCCTGCAGGCCGACGTGGCTGTCGCCCATGTCGCCCTCGATCTCCGCCTTCGGCACCAGCGCGGCGACCGAGTCGATGACCACCACGTCGATGGCGCCGGAGCGCACCAGCGCCTCGCAGATGTCCAGCGCCTGCTCGCCGTTGTCCGGCTGGGAGACGTACAGCTCGTTGATGTCCACGCCCAGCTTCTGGGCGTAGATGGGGTCGAGCGCGTGCTCGGCGTCGATGAACGCCGCCGTGCCGCCCATCTTCTGCGCCTCGGCGATGCAGTGCAGCGCGAAGGTCGTCTTGCCGGACGATTCCGGACCGTAGATCTCCACGATGCGGCCGCGCGGCAGACCGCCCACGCCCAGCGCGAAGTCGAGGTGCAGGCAGCCCGTGGGGATCACGTCCACCTGCAGGTGGTTCGCCGAATCGCCCAGCTTCATCACCGAGCCCTTGCCGAAGTCCTTCTCGATCTTGCCCAGCGCCACTTCCAGGGCCCGCTTGCGGTCCTCGCCGAATTTCTGCGCTGCGGCGGCCTTCTTGTCTGCCTTTTTCTCTGCCATGGTGCAATCCTCCGTCCCGTGCTGTTGTGACCATTATAGCACAGGCGCGTTCGTTTGGCTATCGAACATATGTTTATTTTTGTATGACAGCGCGCCGCTCGGGGCACAATAGCCGCAAAGGGAGGGATCGCCATGGAAGCGAATCAGAACGGGATCGCCACGGAGAAGCTGCTGCAGCGCGTGGTGGAGAACGCGCGCACCGGCGCCAGCGCCTGCGAGCAGCTCATCCAGCGCACCCGCGACGGCGAGATGCGCGGCGCGCTGCGCGACCTGCGCGGACAGTATCAGGACTTTGAGCGCCGCGCCGAGCACCAGCTGTACGCCGCCGGCGCGCATCCGGCGCCGGTCAAGCCGGTGGACCGCGCCGGCATGTGGCTGGGCATCCGCCTGAATACGATGAGCGACGCCAGCGCCAGCCACATCGCCGACATCGCCATTCAGGGGGCGAACATGGGCGTGGTGGGCATGACGCGCGACCTCAACGACCTGTCCGACGCCTCCGCGGAGGCGCGGGCGCTGGCGCAGGGCTTCGTCGCCGGACAGCAGCGCGCGGTCGAGCGCCTCAAGCCATATCTCTGAGCGCGCGGAAAAAATCTCGCCGCGGGCGTTTTCACGGACGGCGGGATGGTGTATAATAAAAGGAGAAACGCACACAGGAGGAATGAACCATGAAGAAGTACGTCTGCAATGTCTGCGGCTGGATCTACGACGAGGCTGCGGGCGATCCCGAAAACGGCATCGCGCCGGGCACGAAGTTCGAGGACCTGCCGGACGATTTCGCCTGCCCGCTCTGCGGCGTCGGCAAGGACGATTTCTCGGAAACGACCGACTGACCCAGCCGCGCGAGCGCCGGGCACAAAGACCGCTCCCACGATGTGCCGTGGGAGCGGTTTTGCGCGCCTGCGCGCGGACGGAACCGCCCGCCCGCGATCTTAACACGGGCAGAAAGGATGCGGTCTTGTGCGCCTGCGCGCGGACGGAACCGGGGAAAAGTGCAGCGCCGCGGACGCCGGAACGCGCGGCAAACTGTCCGCACGGAAAGGACACGGGACGGCGCAGGATGAAGGCGCTGCGTCCGTGCGGCGGTCCTTTGCGCCCGCCGCGGTCCGCCGCCGCTTCGCTGCGGAGAGCGACCGTCTGAACCCATGTTATGCCTGGAGCAGCCGCCAGTTCATTCCACGCTCTCTGCGCGGGGGGCGATGGCTCGCGTGCGCCGCATCGTGCGCGCGGTCCACGTTTCAATCCGGGTTCCCCGCGCGGGGGGCGAGGAGCAGGGCGTCGTACTTCGCGGCGGGGAGCGGCGGCGAGAGGAGGTCGCCCTGCAGCGCGTCGCAGCCCGCCTTGCGCAGAAACGCCTGCTGTTCCGGGCGCTCGACGCCCTCGACGATCGTGTAGATGCCGTTGCGGCGGCAGAGCTGGAGCATGCTCTCGATCAGCGTGCGCCCGAAGGGACTGGCGAAGCTCTCGAGCAGGAAGGTGCGGTCGAACTTCACCGTGTCCACGTGCAGGCGGCTGAGCTGCGCCAGCGACGACAGCCCCGCGCCGAAATCGTCCATCGCCACGCGCAGGTCCTGCGCGCGCAGCTCGTCGACGAAGGCGGACATGCGGTCGAGCTCGCCGGCGAAGGCCGTCTCCGTCAGCTCCACGCAGATCAGCTCCGGCGGCACCTGCAGCCGGTCGAGCACGGCGCGCATCCGCTCCGCCGCGCCGGGGGTGAAGGCGTGCAGCCGCGAGAGGTTGACCGCCAC
>CALVPU010000022.1 GCA_944353735.1 uncultured Eubacteriales bacterium
GGCGGCGGGATTTGCTGGGGGAAGTCGGAGGGCGAGGCGGTTGTGCAGTTTCTTTGCGCTTCGAATGGGAAATATTCTCCTGTTCAAAGCGGCGCGATAGATTTCGTCACCTATAACGCTTTGCTGACCGCTCTTCTTCCGCGTCGTGGGCGACCCTCCGTCGCCCACGACAGCTGCCCGCTCCCAATCCAGCGACCAAAAACAGCAAATCCCGCCGCCGTTCGGCGGGATTTGCCCCAAATAGAAACGTAAATATTTTCCCCCTCGCAGCGCATGTAATGCGCTGCATAAGTGGGATTCCAAAGGGTCTCAGACCCTTTGGCAGGGGTGCAGGGGGCAGCGCCCCCTGCCGTTCCCCTTGGTACGAACGAAATGAAGGAGGTTGTGGGAATGAATTTGCCGAATCGGCTTTCGCTGCTGCGAGTGTGCATGGTGCCGTTTTTTGTAGGGTTTGCGCTGGTGGAGGCGAGATGGGCGCAGTACGTTGCGCTGGGGCTGTTTTGCGCGGCGTCGCTGACGGATTTGCTGGACGGAAAGATCGCGCGGGCGCGCAATCTGGTGACGGATTTTGGCAAGTTCATCGACCCGATTGCGGATAAGCTGCTGGTGATGTCGGCGCTGGTGGTGCTGGTCGGGCAGGGGCGGATGCCGTCGTGGGTGTGCATCGTGATGCTGGCGCGGGAGTTTGCGGTAAGCGGATTCCGGCTGGTAGCGGCGGGCTCGGGCAGGGTGATCGCTGCGGGACCGCTGGGCAAGCTCAAGACGGTGACGCAGATGACCGCCGTCATACTGCTGTTTCTGTTCACCGCGCCGGACGGGAGCGCGCCGCTGGGTCCGGCGGGCCGAATCGCCGCGCAGGCGGTCATGTACGTCAGCGCCGCGCTCACGCTGCTCAGCGGCATCGACTACGTCGCGCGCAACTTCGATTGCATCCGCGATATGTAACGGTTTTGAAATCAAAGTTTGACCTTTCGCTTGCAATGGCGTCTTGTCTTTGCCATGGATTTGTGATATAGTAATATCTAATATTGAATATCAGGAGATTTGGACATGGATATGGAGAAGATCGCGGTTCTGGCGGATTCGGGCAGCGACATTTCGCCGGAGCTGGCGCGGGAGATGGGCATTCACGTTCTGCCGCTGAAGATATTGTACGGGGAGAAGGAGTACGCGGACGGGGAGAACATCGACCCATCGGAGGTATACGCGCGCTTCCCGGAGGAGATCCCGAAGACGTCGACGCCGAACTTTGCGGAGATCGCGAGCGCGGCGCAGGCGCTGCGGGACGAAGGCTATACGCACCTGCTGGCGGTGTGCATCTCGTCGGGGCTGTCGGGCACGTATCAGAACATGTGCGCGGCGCTGGCGGAGGTAGAGGGCATCGCCTGCCGCGCGGTGGACACGAGGAACATCTCCATCGGCGCGGGGGTGCTGGCGCTGTACGCGGCGCGGCTGGCGCGCGAGGGCGTGCCGTTTGCGGAGATATGCCGGCGCGTCGAGGCGAACGTGGGCAATTCCAAGGTGTTCTACTACATGGACACGCTGGACTACCTGCGCGCGGGCGGGCGCATCGGGCGCGTGACGGGCGCGCTGGGGTCGCTGCTGGACCTGAAGCCGATCATCTCCTGCAACGATCAGGGCGTGTACTACACGGCGGCGATGATTCGCGGTCGGCGGCGCGGCATCCGCAAATTGATCGACTGCGTGGCGCAGCGCGTGGACGAAAACCGCGAGGCGCTGCTGGCGGTGATGCACGGCAGCGCGCCGGAAGCGCTGGAGACGGTCGTCGCGGAGCTGAAAAAGCGCATTCCCGCCGGCAAGATCTTCATGAAAAAGCAGATCAACGCCTCGCTCGCCGTCCACACCGGACCGGGACTGGTGGGCATCCTGCTGTTCCAGCCCGCATAAGGCGGCGCGGCAAGGATGCTGTTGAAGTCGGATTGCGCATAGCCTAAGGCAAGTCGGCGGCGCGGGAAGAGGTCGTCGCGGCTGGACTGTGCGCTTGAAACAACCGGCGGCGCGGCGAGAGGTCGTCGCGGTCGGACTGCGCGCTTGAAACAACCGGCGGCGGCGCGGGAAGAGTCGTCGCGGTCGGACTGCGCGCATAGCCCAGGCGGCGCGGGAAGGGGCGTCGCGGCTGGATTGCGCGCTTGAAACAACCGGCGGCGCGGGAAGAGGCGTCGCGGCTGGACTGCGCGTAGTTCAGGCAGCGCGGGAAGAGGCGGCGCGGCTGGACTGCGCATAGCCTAGGCGGCGCGGGAAGAGGCGTCGCGGCAAAGACTGTCGCGGTCGGACTGTGCGCTTGAAACAACCGACGGCGCGGTTAAGCAAATCGCGGCGCGCGGAGACGATGCGGTTTTCCGCGCGTCTGCCGTTGCGCGAACCATGGCGGGCAAGACGCGCGGTTTTCGCAGGCATCCGCGCGCGGCGCGGGGAATGGTACGCAATACAATAAAAGACCGAAGGAAACGGAAACAGGACGGACAGCGCGCAGGCTGCCCGTCCTGTTGTCGTTGTCGGAATCCTCTCCCCGCCGCTTTGCCGTGAACCTCGCGCTGCGGGAAACTCGACTTCCCGCAGTCTCCCGCGCAAGCGGCGTTTTCTCCCCTGTCACAGCCTTGCCGTGAACCTCGCGCTGCGGGAAGTTTGACTTCCCGTAACCTCCCGCGTGGGCGGCGTTTTCCCCCTGTCACAGCCTTGCCGTGAACCTCGCGCTCCCCGGGGAGCTCGACTTCCCGCAGCATCCCGCGCCGGCGGCGTTTCCTCCCCTGTCACAGCCTTGCCGTGAACCTCGCGCTGCGGGCAACTCGACTTCCCATAACCTCCCGCGCGGGCGGCGTTTTCCCCCTGTCACAGCTTTGCCGTGAACCTCGCGCTGCGGGAAACTCGACTTCCCGTAACCTCCCGCGCAAGCGGCGTTTTCTCCTCTGTCACAGCCTTGCCGTGAACCTCGCGCTCCCCGGGGAGCTCGACTTCCCGCAGCATCCCGCGTGGGCGGCGTTTTCCCCCTGTCACAGCCTTGCCGTGAACCTCGCGCTCCCCGGGGAGCTCGACTTCCCGCAGCATCCCGCGCCGGCGCGCTTTCTCCCCTGTCACAGCTTTGCCGTGAACCTCGCGCTGCGGGGAGCTCGACTTCCCGCAACCTCCCGCGCGAGCGGCGTTTCCTTTCCCTGTCACAGCCTTACCGTGAACCTCGCGCCGCCCTCGGGGCGGTTCTCCGCGCGGACGCTGCCGCCGTGCGCCTCGACTGCGCTGCGGACGATGGACAGGCCGATGCCGTTGCCGGGCGTGCTGCGCGCCTGGTCGGCGCGCCAGAAGCGCTCGAACACCATGTCCTCGGCGCCGTCGGGCAGTCCGCGCCCGTCGTCCTCGACGGTGACGACCGCGCCGTCCCCGTCGCGCCGCAGCCGCACCTCGACCGCGCTGCGCCCATAGCGGATGGCGTTGTCCAGCAGGTTGACGAACACCCGCGCCAGCAGCGCGCGGTTGCCGCGCCGCGCGAACGGCTCCGCCTGCAGCGAGATGCGCACGCCGCGCTCCTCCGCCACGGGCAGCAGGTCGTCGACGATGCCGGCGAGCATCTGGTCGAGCGGGCAATCGTCGTCCATGGGCATCTGTCCGGACTCGGCGCGGGCGATGAGCAGCAGCTGGCGCACCAGCGCCGACATCTCGTCGTTCTTTTCCAGTATGCGCTCGAGCGCCTCGTCCTTTTCGGCGATGGACGCGCGCGACAGCGCGAACTCGCACTGCGTGGCGATGGCGTTGAGCGGCGTGCGCAGCTCGTGGGCGACGTCGGAGGTGAAGCGCTGTTCGCGGTGAAACGCGCGCTCGAGGCGGTCGAGCATGGCGTCGAACGTCGCCGCCAGCGCGCGCAGCTCGTCGCCCGACCGCGGCGTTCCGCGCAGGCGTCGCTTCCGCCGTCCTGTGGACAGGACGTCCTTCCCGCGCGGAGATTTCGCGGACAAAGTGTCCTTTCCGCGCGGAGCTTCCCCTGCCGGGGCGTCCTCTTCGCGCGGGCACTGATCTGCTTCATCCCTCGCGCTTTTCGCGGGCGCGCCCTCCGGCAGGTCTGCGGCGCGGTCGCCGCACGCATCCCTTTCGCGCGGAGATTTCGCGGACAGAGCGTCCTCTTCGCGCGGGCGCTGATCTGCTTCATTCCTCGCGCTTTTCGCGGACGCGCCGCGATTCTGCGCCGTTTTTCCCTTTTCCGCGCGCCTGCCGGCGCGGGAAGAGGCGAGGTCCCTGCCGACGCGGCGCGAGAGGTCGCTGCCGTCGGCGATGGACGCCGCCAGCGCGGTCATCGCCTTGACGGGGCGGAACGCGCGCACGGTGAGCAGCCAGCCGCCGGCGAGCGCCACGGCGATGAGCGCCGGGAACACCCAGAAGCCATAGCGCAGCGCGGACAGCTGCGCGCCCCAGGAGGCGTCGGCGGAGGAATACAGCCGCAGCCAGACGTCCTCGCCGCCGGCGTCGAGCAGGCGGTCGAGCACGTAGCCGCTGTGTCCGCGCTCGGACACGCGCTGCAGCACGCCGTCGCTGAACGCGGCGCGGGTATAGACGCGACCATAGATGAGGCTGCCGCCGGCGTCGAACAGCGCGGCGTAGACGTTGGGCACGACCTTGACGCTGTCGCTCAGCTCGAGGCGCTCCGCGTCGAGGCGCACCTTGTCGATGATGACCTTGGCCG
>CALVPU010000023.1 GCA_944353735.1 uncultured Eubacteriales bacterium
CGTTCATCTACAACGCCATCGGCATCCCGGTCGCGGCCGGAGCGCTGATGCCGCTGGGCATCGAGCTGGATCCGATGTTCGCCGCGCTCGCCATGAGCCTGAGCTCGTTCTGCGTGGTCACCAACGCCCTGCGGCTGCGCCGCTTCCGCCTGAAGCCGAGCGCATGCGCCGCCGACTGCTGCGCGTCGGGCGCCTGCCCCGTTTCCCATTCAGGCAATGCGCAGGTTCAAACCACGACCGAATCCGAACGGTCAAAGACCGAATCCGGAAAAACAGAGAAGGAGGAAATTCCCATGAAAACCGTCCACATCGAAGGCATGATGTGCCAGCACTGCGTCGCCCACGTCAAGAAGGCGCTGGAGGCGCTGGACCCGAACGTCGCGGTCAGCCTCGAGGACAAGTGCGCGAAGATCGCGCAGACCGCCGCCGACGACGCCATCCGCAAGGCCGTCGCCGACGCCGGCTACGAAGTCACGGGCATCAACCAGTGACCGTACCGGGCTGCGGCGGCATGCCGCCCGCAGCCAAAAGCGCGCCGCCCGGAACCGCTGCGTTCCGGGCGGCGTTGCGCGCATGGCGGGGCATCTTGCCGTCGGGGAATGCGCCGCCATGCGCGATCCGGAAGACGCCATGCCGGCAGGACCATCTTGGAGCTGGAAATGTCGGGAACGGATTTGCACCGGTCGGCGCTTTGCACGGCGGGAAGCAAAAGCTCCCTCCCCGACCGCAACCGTTTGCGCCGTGCCCGGCGCGCACTGCCGGCAAAAACAAGCAGGCGAATGAACGCTCCCGCGCGGATACGGCGAGAAATGCGTGCCGTTCGCGCCCTCCAACGCCGCCAATGGGCGCGCCCACCGCACAGGCAAGGCGGTGAAAAGCAGCCTGCGCCGCGCCGTGAAAGGAAAAACGACCGCCCTGACCCGTTAAGGATCAGGGCGGTCAGGCATTGCGCCGTTCCCGGAACCGCGGACGCAAACCGCGGCTTCGCCGGCGGGATTCACTTGCGGCGCACGCTGAGCGCGGCCTTCTCGCCGTTGATATTCCACTCCTTGGCGTAGCCGCTCTCGAGCGCATCGCCCTCGTTCAGCGACACGGCAAGCACGGCGTCGGCGATCGCCTGCGCGTTGCGGGCGATGACGGCGGAGAGCGCCTCGGTGGTGCGGTAGGCGACCTCGATGCGGTCGACCACGTCGAAACCGGCCTCCTTGCGCATCGTCTGCAGCTTGGAGACGACCTCGCGCACGAAGCCCTTCTCGATCAGTACGGGCGTGAGGTTGGTGTCGATGACCACGGTCATATCGCGGTCGGTCTCAGCGACGAAGCCCGGCTTCTGCGCCGGCGCGATCAGCACGTCGTCTTTGGAAAGCTCGACCGCCGCGCCGTCCAGCTCGAAGCGCACGCAGCCATCGCGCTCGAGGGCGTCGACGAATTCGTTGCCGTCGACCTCCTTGAGGTACGCGCCGATCTTGCCCAGCAGCTTGCCGTAGCGCGGGCCGAGGGTGCGCATCTGCGGCTTGATCTGGTAGGTCGTGAAGGCGCGCGCATCGGAGATGAACCGAACCTCCTCGACGTTCAATTCGTCGCGGATGAGCGCAGCGAAGCGGTCGTCGAGCGCGGCGCCCTTGACGTACAGGGTGCCCAGCGCCTGACGCACCTTGATGTTCGCGGCGTTGCGGCAGGCGCGGCCCAGCTGCACCGCCGCAGCGGCCTCGTCCATCTCGGACTCGAGTTCGGCGTCGATGAGCGTTTCGTCCGCCTTCGGGAAGTCGCACAGGTGCACCGATTCCGGCGCGCCGGGGATGTTGCCGACCACGAGGTTGCGGTACATGGACTCGGTCAGGAAGGGGATGTACGGCGCGGCGACCTTGGCGAGCGTCACCAGCACGGTATAGAGCGTGTCGTACGCCGCGCGCTTGTCGCCGGTCCAATCCTTGCCCCAGAAGCGCTGCTTGCTCAGGCGCACGTACCAGTTGGACAACTCGTCCACGAACGACTGGATGGCGCGCGCGGTCTCGGTGATCCTGTACTGCGCCAGCCCCTCGTCGACGAACTTGACCAGACTGTTGAGCTTGGACAGCACCCAGCGGTCGAGCAGCGTGCGGTCGGCGGGATCGGCGGCATGAACCTTGGGATCGTAGCCGTCGATGTTGGCGTACATGGCGAAGAAGGCATAGGTGTTCCACAGCGTGCCCATGAACTTCGACTGCATCTCGCTGACCAGCTCGTGCGAGAAGCGCTTGGGCAGCCACGGCGCGCCGCAGGCATAGAAGTACCAGCGCACGGCGTCGGCGCCCTGCCGGTCGAGCACGTCCCACGGGTCGATGACGTTGCCCTTGTGCTTGGACATCTTCTGCCCTTCGGCGTCCTGCACGTGGCCCAGCACGATGCAGTTCTCAAACGGCGCGCGGTTGAAGATCAGCGTCGAGATCGCCATCAGCGTGTAGAACCAGCCGCGGGTCTGGTCGATCGCCTCGGAGATGAAGTCCGCCGGGAAATTCTCCTTGAAGATGCCCTGATTCTCGAAGGGGAAGTGCCACTGGGCGAAGGGCATGGAGCCGGAATCGTACCAGCAGTCGATGACCTCCGGCGTGCGGTGCATCTTCTTGCCGCACTTGGGGCAGGTGATCGTCACGGCGTCGATGTAGGGGCGGTGCAGCTCGATGTCCTCGGGCACGTTGTCGCCAACCTCGTACAGCTCCGCACGGGAGCCA
>CALVPU010000024.1 GCA_944353735.1 uncultured Eubacteriales bacterium
GCGCACTTGTCGGACGTCGCCGGATTGATGATCTCGACGCCATCGAGGCTGGCGCCGTTGGCGGCTGCCTTGACCTTCTCCGGGTCGCCCAGCAGCGTCAGCTTCGCCAAGCCCTCGCGGGCAATGATCGCCGCCGCCTGCGCGTTGCGCGTCTCCTCGCCCTCGGGCAGGACGATGTGCTTGACGTTCGCCTTCGCCTTCGCCTTGATCTTATCGATAATTGCCATGAGTAATCCCTCCGTATCTCCGCAAAGCGGTTGAGATGATTCATCTTTACCATTATACGATAGATTTGCAGATTTGAAAAGCGCAAATTGTAAAACTTTCCCGCATCCAGCCGCAATTCGGCGAAATCACGGCAAAAATCCAACAAAAAAGCGGCGGCGCGCAGCGGAAAGCGTTTCCGTGCACGCCGCCGCGCGCCCGTCTTCAGGCGCTCAGGCGCATGCCGACCTTGTCGGCGACGAGGGCGATGAACTCGCCGTTGGTGGGCTTGTCGTCCTTGGCGAATACCTTGTAGCCGTACATCTGGTTGACCGTGTCCAGCCGCCCGCGCGTCCACGCGACCTCGATGGCGTGGCGCATCGCGCGCTCGACCTTGCTCGCCGAGGTGCCGAACTTGCGCGCAATGCCGGGATAGAGTTCCTTGGTGATGCGGTTGATGACCTCGTGATTCTCGAGCACCATGCGCACGCCCTCGCGCAGGTACTGGTAACCCTTGATGTGCGCAGGAATGCCCAGCGTGAGAAACAGGTTGGTAATCTGCTCCTCGACGCTCTCGCCGCCCGGCTGCGGTTCAGGCTCTTCCGACGAGGCAATCTGCGTGTCCTCGCGCGCGACCTCGAGGATGCGGCTGTACAGCGCGTGCATGTCGAACGGCTTGACCATGTAATAACTCGCGCCCAGGCGAATGGCGCGCATGATGAAGTCGTCGCGCGACAGCCCGGTCAGCACGATGACCTTCGGGCGCAGCGCGTCGTCCATGCCACGCATCTCCTCGAGCACCATGAACCCGTCCTTGCGCGGCATAATGACGTCCATCACCAGCACGTCCGGCGCGTTTGCGCGCACCGCGTTGAGAATCGCCGCGCCGTCCGAGACCGCCGCCACCAGTTCGATCTCCGGCTTGCGCGAAAAGAAATCTGTCAAAAGGCGCAGAATGCTTTGGTTGTCGTCGGCGAGCATCACGCGAATCTTCTCCATGCGTTCCATTCCCTTCCATCTGGTTTGCACAATGAATATATTCCCGTCCGCCGCATTCTATGCGGATTTGGCGGAATCGGACGAAAAATCTCGGTGAAGTTCGCCGTTTGCCGCGCCGTATAGTTGACAAAATGAACTTTACGGCGTATAATAGCTCTCGCGGCACGCCGATCGGACGCCGCCGCCATTTCGCTGCCGCGCACCGCGCGGGCGGCGCTGTTGAGGAGGACCTCCATGGCCATTCGCATCATTACGGATACATCGTCGGACTTCGATCTCGACGCGGTGCATGCGCGCGGGATCGGGCTGGTGTCGATGGCGATCAATGTCGGCGACGCCTCGTATGCCGACGGCATCGACCTCACCCACGCGGACTTTTACGACATGCTGCTCTCGGATGGCGAACCGCCCAAGACGTCGCAGCCCGCGCCACAGGAATTCCTTGACCACTTCGAGCGCGCCAGGGCGGCGGGCGACGACGTGATCGCCATCCTGCTCTCGGGCGAGCTGAGCGGCACGGTGCAGAGCGCGCTGAGCGCGAAGGAGATGTGCGGCTACGACCGCGTCCACATCGTGGACAGCCGCTGTGCGACGGTGGGCATTCAGATGATGGTCGACGAGGCGCTGCGCATGGCGGCGGCGGGCGAGGGCGTCGAGGCGATCCTCGAGCGGCTGACCTCGATGAGCCGGCGCATGCGCATCTACCTCGGACTGGACACGCTCAAGTACCTCTACCGCGGCGGGCGGCTGACGCGGTTGGAGGCGGGCATCGGCACGCTGGCGGGCATTCACCCGCTGCTCGGCCTCAAGGACGGCACGCTCGAGGTCAGCGCCAAGTGCATGGGCATGAAAAAGACCATGCGCCGGCTGGTGGAGCTGATTCAGTCCATCGACGCCGATCCGGACTTCCGCATGCGCTTTATCTATTCCTACGACGCGGCGCACTGCCGCGAGCTGATGCGCGCCTTCCCCGGCGCCGCCGAGGCGGATCTGGTCGAACTCGGCCCCACGCTGGCGGCGCACGCGGGACCCGGCGTCTACGGCGCGGTGTTCATCGCGGCGGAATGAGGCGCAGATTGCAAATTTAATCCGAACGACGTTGCAAGCGCGTTGCAAATCTGTTATAGTGATCAGGGCAAATGCATGAGCACCCCGCCGCGGGTGCTCGTTTTGCTTTGTTTACGACTGTCAGGCAACGGAGGGACGCGCATGAGGAAGATCGGTTTTGATTCCCAAAAGTACATTCGGCTGCAATCGGAACGCATTCGCGAGCGCATCGCCCAGTTCGGCGGCAAGCTGTATCTGGAATTTGGCGGCAAGCTGTTCGACGACTACCACGCCTCGCGCGTGCTGCCCGGCTTCGCGCCGGACAACAAGATCCGCATGCTGCTCGAGCTGCGGGATCAGGCGGAGATCGTCATCGCCATCAACGCCAACGACATCGAAAGCAACAAGCTGCGCGGCGACCTCGGCATCACCTACGACACGGACGTCATGCGGTTGGTGGACGTGTTCCGCGAGTTCGGCCTGTACGTCGGCAGCATCGCGCTGACCCAGTACACCGGTCAACCGTCGGCGGATCACTTTGAAAAGCGGCTGGAAGCGCTGGGGCTGAAGGTGTTCAAGCTCTACCGCATTCCCAACTACCCCTCCGACATTCAGACAATCGTCAGCGACGAAGGTTACGGTCGCAACGAGTACATCGAAACCACGCGCTCGCTGATCGTCGTCACCGCCCCGGGACCGGGCAGCGGCAAGAGGGCGACCTGCCTGTCCCAGCTCTATCACGAGCACCGGCGCGGCGTGCGGGCCGGTTACGCCAAGTTCGAGACCTTCCCGATCTGGAACCTGCCGCTGAAGCATCCGGTGAACCTCGCCTACGAGGCCGCCACCGCCGACCTCAACGACGTGAACATGATCGACCCGTTTCACCTCGAGGCGTATGGCGTCACCACGGTCAACTACAACCGCGACATCGAGATCTTCCCCGTGCTCAAGGCCATCTTTGAGCGCATTTACGGCAAATGTCCCTACAAGAGCCCCACGGACATGGGCGTGAACATGGCGGGCTACGCCATCGTCGACGACGACGTCTGCCGCGAGGCGTCGAAGCAGGAGGTCATCCGGCGCTACTTCAAGACCGCCTGCCTGCGCCGCATGGGACTGGCGTCGGACAACGAGATCGACAAGCTCAAGCTGCTGATGCGCACGCTCGGCATCGATCCCTCTGCGCGCCGCACCGTGCCCGCCGCGCTTGCCGTCGCCGAGCGCACCGGCGAGCCTGCTACCGCCATCGAGCTGACTGACGGTCGCATCGTCACGGGCAAGACTTCCGCGCTGCTGGGCGCATCGTCGGCGGCGCTGCTCAACGCGCTCAAGGTGCTCGCCGGCATTCCCGACGAGCTCGACCTGATCTCCCCCACCGTCATCGAGCCGATCCAGCACCTGAAGGTCGATCACATGGGCAACAAAAATCCGCGCCTGCACACCGACGAGGTGCTCATCGCGCTCGCCATCAGCGCCGCGACCAACGAGATCGCCTCCCGCGCCATGGACAGCCTCGACCAGCTTCGCGATTGCGACGCCCATTCGACCGTCATCCTCGCGCAGGTCGACGACGGCATGTTCAAGCGCCTCGGCGTAAACATCACCTGCGAACCGGCCTACCAAAACAGCAAGCTGTACCACAAGTAACGCCCGCCGCCGCGACTCAGGCGGCGCATCGCCAAAATTGTCTGTCCCGCCAGCAGCAGCGCCTCTCAGACGCCGCAGGGCGGGACAGTGATCTATGTATGAAGAAGGGCGCTTCCCCTTCGTTGCAATGATTGTATATGATCTCCATGAATCCAATATGAACGCGCCGAAAACATTTTTTCGCAAAAATCAGGGGACAAAGGGCGATTCGCGCGCGCCGTTTTTTCGCGCCGCCCGCGCTGTCGATTTCAGTTGACCGGGCGGTATCGCCAGCCTTCTATGCGCGCCGAACCTCGCGCAGCGGCGCTGCGGCGCGCATGCGCTTCTCCCAAAGCCATCCCAACACGGATTCATAAGGAAACGACGGCAGCGCGCCGCCGTTTTTTCTGATGCGATCCCGCCATTTTGACAAACGCATACGGCGATTCGCCCATGCCCCCCGCGTGCAAATTCCCCGTTGCAGAATCCGTCCGGCACACCTTTCGAGTCCACCCTGCTGCGAATGCGCCGCAAAAAAGAGATCTCACAGTCGAAAAAACCGCAAGATCCCAAGTACGGTCGGTTTGCGCGCCGCCCGATTCAATCGAACACCACGGCAACCTTGCCACACTGCCCTTCCGCCATGAGACGGTAGGCCTCTCCCGCCTGCTCCAGCGGGAAGCGGTGCGTGACCAGCGCCTCGGGGTGGATGCCCCAGCGCACCAGCCGCTCGACCAGCTCCTCCATGCGCCACAGCGACGTGACCCACGAGCCATAGATCGTCTTTTGACCGTGAATGATATCCGGACTCGGCTCGAAGTGGACCGTGCCGCCCTCGCCGACGAAGGCGATCTTGCCCCAGCTGCGCGTCGCCTGAATCGCCAGCCGCCGGGCAGAATCGTTGGCGCTGGTGTCGACCGCCTTTTCCACGCCCTTGCCGCCGGTCAGCCTGCGGATCTCCTCGAGCGCGGTATCCGGCTTGAACAGGTAGTCCGCCAGCCCGAGGTTGCGCGCCAGCGCGAGGCGGTAGTCGCTGACCTCCATGCCGATGAGCGTCCGCGCGCCGAGCGCGCGCGCCATCATCAGCGCCGCCAGTCCAACCGGTCCGAGTCCGGTGACGAGCACGGCGTCGTCACCGCAGACGGCGATCTTCTCCAGCGCCTCGTAAACGGTGCCGAAACCGCAGGCGACCTGCGCGCCGTCGACGTATGTCAGCTCGTCCGGCAGCGGAATCAGGTCCTTCTCGTCGGCGAGGATGTACGGCGCCCTGCCGCCGTCGCGCTGCCCGCCGTAGGCGCGGCGGCGTTCGCTGGTGCAGGAAACCGCGCAGCCGCGCCGGCAATCGTAGCACCCGC
>CALVPU010000025.1 GCA_944353735.1 uncultured Eubacteriales bacterium
ATCTACGCGCTCGAGGGCGCGGAACCGGCGCGCTTTGTCGCCCAGCCGGCGGACCTGACGGCGTTTGCGGATTCGGATGCGCCGCTGCGCGTCTGCCTGATGGACGAAAGCGGCGCGGCGCTGACGGGATTCGACTACACGGAGCTGTCTTGGGATGCCGCCGGCGAGGTGATCATCGGCGTGCGCCCGGACGGCGGCTGCGATGTGCTCGGCGCCGATGGCGCCGTGCGCTGGTCGAGCGACTTCATTTGGCTGACCGCCAACGGCGAGGGCGGCTGGCTGGCGTTGCGCGCGCTCGGCGACGCGGACGATCCCGCGCGGGGCGAACTGGTGCTCGTCGGCGCGGATGGCGGGCAGACGCCGCTGGGCGCGCGCGCCACGCGCTGGGACATGCGCGCCTACCACGACGGTCTGTGCGCCGTGTACGCCGACGGCGGCTATCGCTATTTGGACGCCAACGGCGAGACGCCATTTTCGCTGGAAGCGGACTATGCGCAGGACTTTGCCTTCGGCACGGCGATCGTCTGCTTGCCGTCCGGGCGCTATGGTCTGATCGATACCGATGGCGAATACGTGCTTCCGCCGGTGTACAGCGCGATGGAGCGCGGCGATGCGGGAACGTCGCCGGCGCTGCTGGCGCTGGACGAGTCCGGCGCGCTGTCGTTCTATTCGCCCGACGGCAGCCGGCGGCTCGGCGTCTATGCGCCCGACGGCGGCGTGGAGTACGCCTATACGATCGGCTCGGCGCTGGTGAGCGTGCGCGACGCGGAGGGAACCGCTTACTTCTCCCCGCAGGGCGAGATGCTGTTCCGGGCGGCGGAAGATGAGTCCGTGTCGGCGTGGTACGCGTGCACGGACGATACCGATCCGCAGCGCGTGGTCGTGCAGACGGGCGAATGGCCCGACACCGAGTGCCGGCTGACGGACATGAGCGGCGCGCCGGTTGGAGAATCGTATCCGCAGCTGAGCTGCCTTGCGTGGCTGGACGGCGAGGGGTACTTCGCGACGGGAACGTTTGAAAAGCGCTATGTCGAGATCGAGGACTGGGGCGGCGGCTGGTCGGTCGAACCGAACTCCTACCGCTACGGGCTGTGCGACGAAGATGGAAACGAGCTGCTGCCGATGGTCTACGACGTCATCGAGTGCCTTGCGCCGGACCGCTTCTGGGTGCGTCAGGGCGCGGTCACGGGCATGATCGACGCACAAGGCGAGTGGCTGCTGGTCATCAGCGACTACGAGGAACTGCAGGACTGACGGGAGGCGGAGGATGATGAAGCGAATGATGCGGCGAATGGCGGCGCTGCTGTGCGCGCTGGCGTGGGCGCTGGGCACGTGCGCCGCGGCGGAATGCCCGCAGATGGACGCGGCGGAATACCCGGCGGTGGACGGCTCCACGGCGACGCTGCCGCTGAGCCGCGCGCTGATGCAGGCGGCGACGGGCGCGGACGAGGCGGAGGCGGAACAGGCGGTCCGCCACAGCAAGACGACGCAGTCGTTCTACAATCTGGTCTACGGCTCGGCGGACCTGCTGCTGGTGTACGAGCCGTCCGAGGACGCGTATGCGTTCGCGCGGGAAGAGGGCGTCGAGCTTGAGATGCAGGCCATCGGCGTGGACGCGCTGGTCTTTCTGGTCAACGCCGGCAATCCCGTCGACTCGCTGACGCGCGAGCAGATCGTCGGCATCTATACCGGCGAGATCGAAAACTGGAGCGCGGTCGGTGGCGAAGACCGCGCCATCGTCGCCTATCAGCGCAACGCCGAGTCTGGCAGCCAGGTGATGATGGAAAATCAGTGCATGCAGGGCGTGGAGATGGCGCCGCCGCCGACGCGGCTGGTGGCGAGCGAGATGGGCGAGCTCATCGACGCCGTCGCTTCCTATCAGAATACCGCCGACGCGATCGGCTATTCCGTGTACTACTATGCCGCCAACATGTACGTCCAGCCGGAGATCAAGCTGCTCGCCGTGGACGGCGTCGCGCCGACGGATGAAGCGATCGCATCCGGCGAATATCCCTTCACGCAGCCGTTCTATGCCGTCATCCGCGCCGACGAACCGGAGGATTCGCCCGCGCGGCGGCTGTACGGCTGGCTGACGACCGACGAGGGCAGGGCACTGATCGCGCAGGCCGGCTACGTGCCGGCGGACGGCGCGGCGGAGTGAGGCAAGGTCGGCGCGATGCGGGCGAGGCGTCCGCCGGAAGGTCGCAGCTGTCCGCCGCGCCCGACAGAGGACGCGGAGCACGCGCCGCCAAAGCGCCCATTTCCTTGAAACAGCGCCGCGGGCGCTCCAGAGCGCTGCAGCAGCAGTCGCCGTACCCGAGATGGTTGGCGGTCCTCGCAACTGCGCCGAGGATGTTCCAGAGCGCCGGCAAGGGCGCAAGCGCAAAAGCGCGCCGCTGATTTCATTTCTGCGGCGCGCTTTTGCGCTCTTCTTCGTCGGCGTTGCTCCCTGAGGCTGCCGCATCCGCGCAAGCGCCATTGGATGCAGGCTCGCCCCTCCGGCATGCCCCGTCTTTCCCCTGCGGGCAGTCTGTCTGCATGGCTGCATACTGCGCGCCGGAGCAGCATGCTGCTCCGGCACTTGCCGTTTTGGGCACGATGTCTGGCGGCGCTTTACTTTTTGCCGCTTTCATCCGGCTTCTTGCCGGCAAGCCCGCCGGTCAGCTCGCTGGCGCCGCGCTTGAGCTTGTCCCACATGCCGCTGAGCCGCCCCGTGGAGACCAGGCCGTAGATCGCCGCGCCGAGGACGGCGATGCCGATCACCCAGAAGATGCCCTTGGCAGCGGGCGCGGCGTCGGCTTCGCTCTCGGCGCGCGCGCTCTCGCCGTAGAGCACCTGATCCAGCACGTCCGCCATGTACTCCGTGGCGCCGATCGCCTTGTCCTTTTCGATTTCGTCGGTGCCGAATTCCAGCAGCAGTGCCTGCGGGTAGAGTTCCTGATTGTAGTTGCCCTTGCCGATGTAGATGTCCTTGATCAGCCCAGGATACTCCTCGTCGGCGACCGCCTTGATGCGCTGGGCGAAGGCGCGGTTGGCATCGGCGTTCTGGTTGGAACGACCGACGAACAGGCGCACCTTGCTGATGTCCTCGCCGTCGACAGTCGTCTCATACTGCTCCGCGGGGATGGCGTCGCGATGGATGTCCAGCAGCGCGTCGGGCGCGCGCTTGAGCAGCTCCTCCGCCGTGGCGCGGGAACGGTTGTAGGCGTCGGCGTCATGGGGGAGGAAGGACTCCTCGGAGTAGATCGTTTCGATGCCGCGCGCCTCCAGCTCGTCCTTGAGCGCGTTGCCCACGTCGTAGATGCCGGCGCCTTCCCAGAGCGAATAGGTTCCGTCGTCCGGCGCGTAGGATTCGTCGCTGTGCGTCGAGTACATGCAGATCAGCCGCCTGCCGTCGCCCTGCGCAGCTTCCTCGTCCGCCAGCGCGTAGAAGGCGGCGAGCGCCGCTTCGTCGACCGACGCCGGTCCGACGAGCTGTGCCGTGGCGGTCATGGCGGCGTCGTCCACGGAGACGACTCGGTAGAGTTGGTCGTCGCCGGAGATGTACTCGTCGCCGACGTACATCCGCGCGGCGCGCATGGTCAGCTCGCCGCCGCCAGCGTCGAGCAGGGTGTACAGGCAGTCGCCGTCATTTTCCGCCAGCGCGCCGGGCAGCAGGCACGCGCACGCGAGCAGCGCGGCGCACAGGGTCCGCAGCTTCATTTGGATTGCTCCTTTCGCACAAATTCGCCGTCCTTGAACTCGAATGCGGGCTTTCGCTGCCCGCGGACGGCGCGCTCGATGAGTTCGCCGATCAGCTCGCTGAGCAGCACGGCGAGCAGTCCGGTGACGACGATCACGTCGTATGCGCCCGCGCCGCCGAGCACCAGCCGCTGGTCAACGCCCTGCGACCAGACGTAGACGGCGCTGGCGACGCTCGAGAGCATCACGCCGAGCACGCCGGCGATGAACGCCCCGCGCCGCGAGCGCCCAAACAGGTAGCCGATCACGCCCGCCGCTAGACCATGCATGTAGCCCGGGTCGATGACGATCTCCTCCGGCTCGTCGGGCATCAGCCGCCCGAGGGCGAATACCGCCGCGCCGGTGACCAGCGCCGCCGCGAGGCAGCGTGCGCGCTCCTTCGCCGTGCCCGCCTTGATCCACAGGTAGGCGCAGAGGATCAGGGGGATCAGCGCGCCGCCGATGTTGAACGAAAACTGCGGCGTGACGCTGATGTCCGGCAGGACGCCGCCGGCGATGATCAGCGCGATGCACAGCAGCGCCTGCCTGTCGGTCAGCCGGAGCTTGTCCAGCACGCGCTGTCCGACGCCGAACAGCAGCAGGATGCCCGCAATGGCGAGCAGGATCAGACCGATGGTCATGTGAAACGCCTCCCATGCGATGATTTCAGGTGCGGTGATTTTTGCCGCGCGTTGTCAGGCGATAGTATGCCCGCGCGCGCCCGCCGCACGCGCCCAATTTTTGACAGGGAGCGCGTTGACAAGCGATGTGGTTTTTCGTATAATGGATGCGCCGCGGCGAAGGGCGGCGGACGCGAAGGGAAGGTGGCGCGGATGCGGCGGGCGATTGCGCTGGCGGTCATGCTGGCGGCGCTGGCGGCGCTGCTCGCCGGATGCAGCGCGATCGTCGTCGAGGACGGCGCGCGCGTGCAGGTCGGAGAGCGCGAATATTCACAGAAAATTTCCTGAAATGCCGCGGGTTTCGGGAACAAAATCATGTATAATGGTGTCAAATTATAGCAACGAAGCGAGCCCGCGCGGGCTTGGAAATCGAGGAGTGTGGACATTGTTGCGGCGTTTGGTGAGTTTGGTGCTGATCGTGGCGATGACGGCGGGCATGGCGGTTCCCGCGATGGCGGAATCCGGGATTACGGCGGGCGAGGCGCTGTTCGGCAACGGCACGGGCGCGGCGGTGAGCAGCGCGGTGCAGACGACCGAGACCGGCGCCGAACAGCCGGCGGAGGCGACGGAAGTGCCCTCGCCGGACGCGCCGCTGGTCGAGGACGAGACGTATGGCGAGACCGATACCGCCTCCATCACCGACTATCCGACGCTCTCGCTCGGCGACCGCGACAGCGACGACGGCGCGGCGTACATCGTCATGCTGCAGAACCGCCTGATCGCGCTGGGCTTCCTGCGCAGCGCCGCCGACGGCGTCTACGGCGCGGATACCGAGACCGCCATCAAGCAGTTCCAGAAGATGAACGGCCTCGAGGTCACCGGCGTCGCCGATCCCGAGACGCAGCGCAAGGTCTTTTCCGACATGGGATCGCTGACCACGCCCTCGCCGGAGAATCCTGCCGTGTATGGCTCCGAGACCATCCGCGTGCAGACGAAGCTCGCCGAGTGGGGCTTCCTGACCGGCTCTGTCGACGGCGTGCTCGGCAGTGCCAGCGAGCGCGCGATCACCGACTTCAAGGAGTATGCCCACGCATACCTGCCCGCGGCGGCGACGCCGAGCCCCACGCCGGAACCGACGCCGTCGCCCACGCCCGCGCCGGGCGCGCTGCCGGTGGTCAACGACATTCCGCTGCCCACCGCCGAGCCGGAGCCGACGCCCTATGCCGCCACCGCCGAGATCGACGGCGAACTGCTGGCTTACATAGATGGGGAGGTCAACTTTGACGTCTACCGCCAGACGGTGCAGCTCAACGACACCGGCGACGAGGTCAAGCGCGTGCAGACGCGCCTGCACCAGCTCGGCTACCTCTACGACGATCCCGACGGCGCCTTCGGCGTCAACACGGCGCGCGCGCTGATGTACTTCCAGTACAAGCATGGGCTGGGTCAGTCCGGCACCGCCGACGAGGCCACCCAGCGGGCGCTGTTCTCCGCTGCGGCGCAGGAGTCCGAGGAATACGTGTTTCCCTACAAGCTCTACGTGGACATCTCCGACCAGCGCGTCTACGCGCTCGGCTGGGACGGCACCGGCTACAACGAGCAGGTGCGTTCCATGGTCTGCTCCACCGGCAAGAACGCCACGCCCACGCCGACCGGCACCTATCAGTCTTACGGACGGCGCAGCGACGAGTGGTTCTACTTTACGGAATTTAACTGCTACGCCAAGTGGGCTTACGGCATCGTCGGCGGCATCCTCTTCCATTCGGTGACGTATTCCGCCAGCAAGAAGCTCAATCAGGGCTCGGTGAACAACCTCGGGCGCAAGGCGTCGCACGGCTGCGTTCGCCTGTCCGTGGATGACGCCAAGTGGATCTGGGACAATTGTCCTACTGGCACGACCGTTGTGATTCAGGAATGAGCGAATGGGCAATTTTGTTATCTCCCCGTTTCGTCTATTGACGAGGCGGGGAGATTTCTATATAATGGAAATTGCGACAGCAGCCCGGAGGACGGCGCGACGCGCGCGTTCCGGACGGCGAATCTCATTGAGCCGGCAGCCCCGGCGAGGAGGAAACGCGACATGAAAAAGCTCTACTACCACGAAAATCCGCACGCGCTGCACGTCAACACGCTGCCGGAGCACGCCTATTTCATTCCCTATTCAAACCGCGCCGACGCGATGCGGGGCGCGCGAGAGGCGTCCGACCGCTTCCACTCGCTCAACGGCGCGTGGTCGTTTGCCTACTTTGCCAGCTACGCCGACCTGCCGGAGGAGTTTGACGCATGGGCGCTGGCGAAGGACGAGATTCCCGTGCCGTCCGTCTGGCAGACGCAGGGCTACGACCGCCACCAGTACACGAACATCCGCTATCCGTTCCCCTACGACCCGCCGTACGTGCCGGTGGACAATCCCTGCGGGCTGTACGTGCGCCGCTTTGACTACCATCCGGGCAACGGCGCGCGCCAGACGATGTGCTTCGAAGGCGTCGATTCCTGCTTCTACCTGTGGCTCAACGGCGAGTTCGTCGGCTACAGCCAGGTGTCGCACTCGACCTCGGAGTTCGACGTCACCCCCTACCTGCGCGAGGGCGAAAACACCGTCGCCGCGCTGGTGCTCAAGTGGTGCGACGGCAGCTATTTCGAGGATCAGGACAAGTTCCGCATGTCCGGCATCTTCCGCGACGTGTACATTCTCGAGCGCAGCGCGCTGGGCCTGCGCGACTTTTTCGTGCATACCGGACTGCGCGACGGCTATGCCAACGCCGACGTGCAGGTCGACCTCGAGCTGGGCGGCGACGTGCCGGTGGAGTACCGCCTGTACGACGCCATGGGCTACGAGCTGGTCAACGGCCGCGCCGCGGACCGCCGCATCGCCTTTTCGCTGAACAACGTCTCTCTCTGGAGCGCGGAGAATCCCTACCTGTACACGCTGGTGCTGTTCTGCGAGGGCGAGGTCGTCGCCGAGCGCATCGGCATGCGCGAGATCCGCATCGAGGACGGCGTGGTCAAGTTCAACGGTCAGGCCATCAAGTTCCGCGGCGTCAACCGCCACGACAGCGATCCCGTGCTCGGCGCGGCGGTCGGGCGCGAGCAGATGCTGCGCGACCTGAAGCTGATGAAGCTGCACAACGTCAATGCCATCCGCACCAGCCACTATCCCAACGCGCCGGAGTTTCTGCGCATGTGCGACGAGTACGGCTTCTACGTCATCGACGAGGCCGACGTCGAGTGCCACGGCGTCACCTGCCGCGGTCACGCCTACCGCGAGGCGGACTATAACCTTCTGGCGATGAACCCCGAGTACGGCGAGACCATCCTCGACCGCGTGCGCCGCTGCGTCATCCGCGACAAGAACCGCGCCTGCGTGGTCATCTGGTCGATGGGCAACGAGTCCGGTCACGGCTGCAACTTCGACGCCGCGCTGGCATGGGTCAAGCGCTACGATCCGTCCCGCCTGACCCACTATGAGCGCGCGTCCTTCCCGCCCGAGGGCGAGGAGATCAACGCGACGGACCTCGACCTGTACAGCCGCATGTATCCCTCCATTGAGGAGATCGACGCCTATTTCGCCGAGAACCGCGTCGGCAAGCCGTACATCCTCTGCGAGTACGCCCATGCCATGGGCAATGGTCCGGGTGACCTCGAGGACTACTTCTGCTGTTTCGACCGCCACGAGGGCCACTGCGGCGGCTTCGTCTGGGAGTGGTGCGACCACGCCATCGACATGGGGCGCACGGTCGACGGCAGGAAGAAGTACTTCTACGGCGGCGACTTCGGCGAGTTCCCGCACGACGGCAACTTCTGCATGGACGGCCTCGTCTATCCGGACCGCCGCCCGCACACCGGCCTGCTCGAGTTCAAGAACGTGATGCGCCCGGCGCGCGTCGCCGAGGAGGACTTGCGCGCGGGCAGGTTCGTGCTGCGCAACACGCTCGACTTCACCAACCTGCGCGAGTTTGTCGGCATCACCTATACCATCCGCCAGAACGGCAGGGACGTCTACGAAGGCAGCCTGCCGGAGGAGGCGCTCGACCTCGCGCCGCACGCGCGCAAGGAAATTCAGCTGCAATATCCCAAGGGACTGAAGGGCGACTTTGCGGTGCTGTTCACCATGCGCCAGCTGTTCGACGCGCCGCTGACGCCCGCGGGGCACGTGCTCGGCTTCGAGCAGCTTGGCCGCCAGCGCTTCGAGGCGCCGGTGCGCGAGGAGGGCATACTGGAGCTGGATGTGAAGGAGGACAGCCGCCACGTGTTCATCGACGGCGAGGTCTTCCACTACGTCTACGACAAGGCGCGCGCCTGCTTCGACGAGCTCAACTACGACAACCTGCAGCTGCTGTGCCGACCGATGGCGATGAACATCTGGCGCGCACCGACGGACAACGACCGCTACGTCCAGCTTCAGTGGCGCGAGTACGGCTATGACCGCGGCATCCCGCGCGGCTACGGTACGCAGGTCGAGAGCACCGACAATGGCTGCGTGATCCGCACCAAGTTCTCCATCGGCGCGGTCTACCTGCCCAACATCGTCTCCGGCGTGGCTGAGTGGCACGTCGGCATGAACGGCGTCATCGGCGTGTCCATCCACGCCCAGCGGCGCGAGGACGCGCCGGCGCTGCCGAGGTTCGGCCTGCGCCTGTTTATGCCGCCGCAGGTGGACGACGTGACCTATTTCGGCTATGGCCCGCAGGAGAGCTACGTCGACAAGCACCGCGCGACCACCAAGCACCTCTACCGCGCCAAGGTCGCCGACATGCACGAGGACTACCTCATGCCGCAGGAAAACGGCAGCCATTACAACTGCAACTACCTCAAGCTCGACGGCTACAGCGGCGGCATCGAGGTCAGCGGCGAGGGCTTCTGCTTCAACGCCTCGGAGTATACGCAGGAGGAGCTGACCGAAAAGGCGCACAACTTTGAACTGGAGAAGTGCGGTCAGACGGTCGTCTGCATCGACGCCTTCCAGAACGGCATCGGCTCCAACAGCTGCGGTCCGCAGCTCGCCGGGCGCTACTGTTCGCCGAAGGACATTCACTTTGAGTGCACGCTGATGCCCTATCGCCGCCGGTAAGGCAAAGCGTAAATGCAAGAGCGCTTTCCCATATCTTCGTGGGAAAGCGCTCGGAATTATTGCCGGGGCAGGCTGCTGGAACGATGCGGAAGCCTGCGCGCCTGGAACGCGAAAATCGCAGCCGATGTCACTTCCATCGGCGCGATTTTTGCGTTTGCGGGTTCTGCCGGCGCTCATTTTGCGGCGGATTCACTTTGCTCCGGCTTCGCGGCGCGCAGCGCTCGCCGGGGAGCGCCGTGCGGATGCGCGGGGCGTTACGCTTCGCCGGCGTCGCGCCGCGCGGCGTCGAGGTCGGCGTCTCCGAGCGCGCCGGTGGCGGCGAACGGCTTGGGGAACTTCATCTGCTCGTAGATCTTCGCGTCGACGAGGGTGCGGTACCAGCGCTGATACATCCAGTGGTAGACGAAGCCCTCGCGACCGTCGAGGAAGCCCAGACGGAAGATGTAGTTGTACACGAACAGCATCCAGCAGCGGACGAACATCGGCAGGCGATAGTACAGGCCGTACTTTTTGCGGCGGATCGACGCCTGCCGCTTTTCGCTCAGCGCGCCGCCGCTGGGATCGGACTGCATTGCCGCGAAGTAGTCCTGCATCTCGCGCGTGGCGTACCAGTTCATCTTTTCGATCCACGCGTTGAGGTCCTTGAAGTCATAGTGGTCGAATCGCTCGCGCGGCGCGAGCACGCGACCGCCGTCGACCACGGTGTGCTCGTCCATGCGCCGGTCCTCGATCCGCCCGAAGCCGCGGCGGAAGATCATGATCTTGCGCTTTTTCGGTCCGCCGTGGCGGATGAGCCTGCCGAGGAAGTAGAAGTTCGCCTCGAGCACGACGCCGTTGACGTCGTCGTCCGCGTGCGCGGCGAGCAGCGATTCCAGCTTCGCGCACAGCTCGGGCGGAAAGCACTCGTCGGCGTCGAGGCGCAGCACCCACTTGGTGGCGATGTCCAGCGAATCCAGCGCCCAGTTGAACTGCCGCGCGTAGTTCTCGAACGGATGCACGCGCACCTCCGCGCCCAGCCGCTTGGCGAGCGCCACGGTGCCGTCCGTGCTGCCGCTGTCGACCACGATGCGCCGCGCGGCAAAGCCCTCGATTGAGCGCAGACAGCGCTCGATATTCTTCTCCTCATCCTTCGCCAGTATGATGGCGGTCAGGTCAGCCATGGTATCACGTCCCCGTCGGTCGTTTCTCAGGGACAGTATAGCACAGACCGCGCGCCCTTCGCAACGTCCTCGCGCGATTTCGCCGGAAAATCGTTGCCAATATCTTGCAACTGGCGGCAAAATCGGTTAAAATAAGGGATGAGTGCGGGAACGCGCCCGCGGGCGCGCGCCCATGAGTTTGGAGGAATCGACGATATGATCCGCCTGATCGCCACTGATCTGGACGACACGCTGCTCGACGCCGGCAGCCGCCTGACCGACCGCTCGCTGCGCGCGCTGCGCCGCGCGATGGATGCCGGCGCGTGGGTGACGCTGTCCAGCGGCAGGATGACCGAGGCCATGGCGCCGTTCGCCGAGGCCATCGGCGTCAACGCGCCGATGATCCTCTACAACGGCGCGCTGATTCAGGATCACCGCGAGGGCAGGACCTATTATTCCCACGCCATACCGCTCGAGACGGCGCGCGCCGTGGCACGCGCCATCGAGGAGATGGGCATTTACCTGCAGGCGTATCCCGGCAGCGGCTACTTCTGCCGCAAGCGGACGAAGTACACCGACCTGTATGAAGCCAGCATTCGCGTGCCCTGCGAGGCGCTGGGAACGCCGCTGTCCGCGTGGATGGCGGGCGATATGGTCAAGATGCTCGCCATCGCCGAGCCGGGCATCATCGACGACGCGCAGGCGTGCCTGCGCGAGCGCTTCCGCGAGGGCGTCTGCTTCGCCAAGTCCAAGCCGCGCTATCTGGAGATCGTGCGCGCAGGCGTGGACAAGGGGCGCGCCATCGAGTCGCTGGCGGGCGTGTTGGGCGTCGCACAGGACGAGGTCATGGCCTTTGGCGACGGTCAGAACGACGCCGCCATGCTCCGCTGGGCGGGCACGGGCGTGGCGATGGACAACGCTGTGGACGAGTGCAAGCGCGTCGCCCAGCGCATCGCGCCCGCCAACACCGACGACGGCGTAGCGCAGGTCATCGAGCAGATGCTCGAGGCGGGAGAAATCGGCGGCGCCGCCGCCGGAGAGGGGAGATAATGCCATGGTCAGAGAGGCCGACTTCGTCAAGGCGCTGGGCCTCAAGCGCCTGCTGCCCACGGATTCCAGGACACTGCCCATCGAGGTCAGCAACGTCAACCGCCCGGGAATGCAGTTTGCCAACTACTGGGACTTCTTCGCCTACGAGCGCCCGCAGCTGCTGGGCAAGGTGGAGATGACCTACCTTTCGCAGCTCGACGAGAGCACGCGCCGCGAGCGGCTGGCGAAGTACTTCAGCTATCCGCTGCCCTGCATCATCATCTGCCGCGGCTATCCGTGCTTCGACGAGATGATGGTGTTCGCCGCGGCGCACAACGTGCCCATCTACTCGACGCAGAAGGAGACCACGACTTTTGAACTGGAGCTGATCAGTTATCTGCGCAACGAGCTCGCCCCGCGCGAGGCGCGCCACGGCGTGCTGGTCAACGTCTACGGCACCGGCTTGCTCATCACCGGCAACTCCGGCGTCGGCAAGAGCGAGGCGGCTCTGGAACTGGTCAAGCGCGGTCACCAGCTGGTCGCGGACGACGTGGTGGACATCCGCCGCGTCAGCGAGGACCGCCTCATCGGCGAGTCGCCGGAACTGGTGCGCCATTTCATGGAGATCCGCGGCGTGGGCATCATCGACATCGCCATGATCTATGGCGTCGGTGCCATCATCCGCAGCAAGTCCATCGACATGGAAGTCCATCTGGAGATGTGGCAGGCGGGCAAGGAGTACGACCGCCTCGGCATGTCCGACAACTATACGGAGATTCTCGGCGTGCGCGTGCCGTCGCTGCTGCTGCCGATCCATCCAGGGCGCAATCTGGCGGTGGTGCTGGAGGTCGCCGCGCGCAACTTCAGGCTCAAGCAGACCGGCTACAACGCCGCCATGGAGCTGACGCGCCGCCACATGGAGCGCGCGCAGCGCGCCGGCGCGGAGGGCGCGGACGCATAGGCGCCGGGAACGTTTCCCATTGAGCGCATTCAATCGCATGATTTTGAGGAGGAACGGAACATGAAGTACATTGGAATCGATCTGGGCGGCACCGGCATCAAGGCGGGCGTCGTCGACGAGAAGGGCGCCATCCTCTGCAAGGCGGACTGCCCCACGGGCGTGGAGCGCGGCTACGAGGCGGTCATCCGCGACATGGCGGGGCTGTGCGAGGCGGTCGTGCGCAAGGCGGGCATGTCGATGGACGACATCGAAGCCATCGGCATCGGCCTTCCGGGCATCTACGATCCCGCCACCGGGCTGGTGCCCTTCTGCACGAACCTGCACTGGCATCAGGTGCCGGTGACCGCCGAGATGCACAAGTACATCGACAAGCCCGTCTACATCGACAACGACGCCACCGTCGCCGGCCTCGCCGAGTCCGTCGCGGGCGTGTCCGCCGGCGCGAAGGTCAGCGTGTTCATCACCCTCGGCACCGGTGTGGGCGGCGGCATCATCATCGACGGCAAGCCCTACTCCGGTCCGCACGGCGTCGCCAGCGAGGTGGGGCACATGATCACCGTCGTCGGCGGCGAGCTGTGCACCTGCGGCAATCGCGGCTGCTGGGAGCGCTACGCCTCCGCCACCGCCATCATCCGCGAGGGCAGGAAGTTCGCCGAGGCGCATCCAGACAGCCCCATCGCCGGCGCCGTCGGCGGCGATTTCGACGCCATCACCGCCAAGACGGTGATCGATCTCGCCAAGGCGGGCGATCCCGACGCCGCTGAACTGTTCGACAACTACGTCACCCACCTCTGCGTCGGGCTGGTCAACCTGATCAACCTCTACGATCCGGAGATCATCGCCCTCGGCGGCGGCGTGTCGCACGCGGGACAGTTCCTGCTCGACGCCGTCAACGCCAAGCTGCCGGCGATGGTGTTCTACAAGACGATGCCCTACGCAAAGATTGAGCTGGCGAAGCTCGGCAACGACGCCGGCATCATCGGCGCTGCCATGCTCGGCAGAAAGTGAGCCGGCGGGCTCTTCCCATTTTCGATCCGCTTTTCATGCGCCCCGACGCACTGCGCGCCGGGGCGCGGGGCAATAAGGAGGACTTTGGCAATGCGTGCTTATGAACGGCTTCTGCGCTATGCGCAATTCGACACCGCTTCCGACGAACACAGCCCGACCTGTCCCAGCACCGCCAAGCAGCGCGTGCTCGCCGACGCCCTTGCCGGAGAGATGCGCGCAATGGGCATGGCAGACGTGCGCGTGGACGAAAACGGCTATGTCTACGGCTGCGTGCCCGCGACGGCGGAGGGACGTCCGACCATCGGGCTGATCGCCCACATGGACACGGTCGACTGCGTGCCGTCCGCGCCGGTGCGTGCGCGCATCGTCGAGAACTATGACGGCGGCGCCGTCCGGCTGGACAACGGCGAATGGCTCGATCCCAAGGTGTTTCCCGACGTGGCGGCTGCCAAGGGCAAGGACCTGATCGTCACCGATGGCAATACGCTGCTCGGCGCGGACGACAAGGCGGGCATCGCCGAGATCCTCACCGCCTGCGAACGCCTGCTCGCCGACCCAGCGATTCCCCACGGCAAGGTCATGGTCGGATTCACCCCCGACGAGGAGATCGGTCGCGGCGCGGACCGCTTCGACATTTCCGGCTTCGGCGCGGATTTCGCCTACACCGTCGACGGCGGCGCGGTCGGTTCCATCGAATACGAAAACTTCAACGCCGCCGACGGGTTCGTTGCCGTCCACGGCCTGAGCGTCCATCCCGGCAGCGCCAAGAACCGCATGCGCAATGCCGCGCTCGTGGCGATGGAGTTTGCCGGCATGCTGCCGCCCGCCGAGACGCCCGAGCACACCGAGGGCTACGAGGGATTCTTCCACCTCTGCGGCATGCAGGGCAACGAGGATTTCGCCCGCCTGCAGTACATCATCCGCGACCATGACCGCGCGAAGTTTGAGGCCCGCAAGGCGGCTTTCGAGCGCATCGGCGCTTATCTCAACGACAAGTATGGCGCGGGGACCATTGAGGTGCGCGTGCAGGATGGCTACGCCAACATGCGCGAGGTCATCGAGCCGCACATGAACGTCGTTCGCCTCGCGGAGCGCGCCTACCGCGCTATCGGCGTCGAGCCGTTCAGCGAGGCGATCCGCGGCGGCACCGATGGCGCGCGCCTGTCCTACATGGGGCTGCCCTGTCCGAACCTCGCCAGCGGTGGCATGAACTATCACGGCAGGTTTGAGTGCATCGCCGTTCAGGACATGGACGCCATGACCGACATGCTGGTGCAGCTGGTCAGCATCGACCCGGAATGAAGCCCTTTCCCATGGACGCGGGTTAGACTGCGACAGCCGGCGTGCGCATGGAACTGCCGGCAGGACAGCCGAAAGGGGTCGGCCTGCCGTGCCGAAGCGAAGCGCAAAGGCGATAGAATAAGCGCCGTTTTTCGCGCCGTGCTGTTTTCGAGCCCTATGACGGTCCCCGTCCACACGCCCCATCAACGCCGCGGGCGGCCCTTTGCCGCCCACGGCAGCACCAAGGACCGACACGCACCCGCCCGAAGGGCGGGGAAGCGGGATTCCAAAGGGGCTCAGCCCCTTTGGCGTGGTTCTCACCGGCAGAGCCCGCCGCCTCGAAACCCATTCATTACGTACGCCCCATCAACGCCGCGGGCGGCCCTTCGTCGCCCACGGCAGCACCAAGGACCGACACGCACCCGCCCAAAGGGCGGAGCAGCGGGGTTCTCAGGGGCAGCGCCCGCCGCCGCGGGGCCCCCAGGGGGGGACCCCCCAAGAACGCCGCGGGGCGGCCCGCGCCGCCGACGGAGGCACCAGAGCCCGGCGCACGCC
>CALVPU010000026.1 GCA_944353735.1 uncultured Eubacteriales bacterium
AGGCGATCGTCCAGCGCTGCGCCGATCTGGGCGAGGTCGCCGGTCTCGAAGGCGCGCAACAACACCGCCGCATGCGATACGTTGAACGCCGCATCGGCAAACGAAACCTGTTCCGGCAGCACGGCGCGCATGGCGCGCGTCTGCGCTTCGTAATCGGGAATCAGCGCGACGAACCCCACCCGCGGCGAAACGTCGATCTGCGCGGTCACGGGCTTGCCGCCGTGCATGAGCGAAGCGCACATGCCGCCCAACACCGCCGGCGCGACGTTGTCCGGGTGACCTTCCAGCTCGGTGCACAGCGCGACCATCGCCTCGCGGGAGAGCGCGCCGCCGTAGAGCGCGTTGGCTGCCGCGACGCCGCCCGCCAGCAGCGTTGCGCTGGAACCGAGTCCGCGTGAGACGGGAACGTCGGTGTCGATGCGCACGCGAATCGGTCGGGGCGCGGCGCCCAGCGCGCGTTCCGCCCGGCGAAACGCCTGCACGAAGAGGTTGTTCGCGCCGCGAAAGGCTTCCGGACAGCCGGAAATCTCCAAGCCCGAGGTTCCAAAGCCGCACTCGAACGAGGCGTACAGCGTCAGCGCGCAGCCGAGACAATCGAAGCCGGGACCGATGTTGGCGGTCGTCGCCGGCACGCGCACGCGCACGCCGCTCATTTCGCAATCGCCCGCTGCACATAGGCGAGCATTTCATCGCGGTCGATGCAGTCGTGGAAGCGAACCTTCTGCCCGCGCAGCGCGGCGAGGTTCGGCGGAATGGGCACGTCCGTCAACGCGCGGAGGCGGTCCATCGCCTCGAAACCGTCTGCCGGCGTCTCGCCGTCGATTGCGCGCAGCACCGTGTGCGGGAACTTGTAAGGAGATGCGGTGGCAAGCACGACCGTCGCCGCATCGGTGCCGACTTCCCTGCGGAAGCGTTCCATTGCCGTCCAGGCGACCGCCGTGTGCGGGTCGAGCAGGTACTCCTGTTCGTGCCAGACGCGCCCAATCGTCTCGATTGCCTCGGCATCGGTGGCGCAGTAGGCGCAGAAACGGCGGCGCACGGTCTCGCGCAACGCCGCGGGGACTTCATAGACGCCGTTTTCGCGCAGCTCGGTCATGAGACGCTGCACGAGCGCGAAATCGCCGTCCGAAGCCAGCAGCAGGTAGCGCTCGAGGTTGCTGGAGACGAGGATATCCATCGACGGCGACAGCGTCTTGTGGAACTCCCGGCGCCGGTCATAGCGACCGGTGCGGATGAAGTCGGTCAGCACGTTGTTGGCGTTGGAGGCGCAGACCAACCGTCCCACGGGCAGGCCCATGCGGCGGGCGAGTTCGCCGGCGAGGATATCGCCGAAATTGCCCGTGGGCACGACGAAATTGACCTCGTCGCCCAGCGCGGCGGCGCCGGTCAGCACCAGATCGACGTAGGCCTTAAAGTAGTAAGCGACCTGCGGTGCGAGGCGACCGAGGTTGATTGAATTGGCACTCGAGAGGCGCACGCCCGCCTTGGCTGCCCAGCCATTCGCTTCGTCGTCGGCAAAGATCGCCTTGACGCCCGACTGCGCGTCGTCAAAGTTGCCGCGGATGGCGCAGACGGACACGTTCGCGCCCCGCTGCGTGACCATCTGCGCGCGCTGGATGTCGCTGACGCCGCCGTCGGGATAGAACACCGCAATGCGCGTGCCGGGAACGTCGCTGAAGCCCGCCAGCGCCGCCTTGCCGGTATCGCCGCTGGTGGCGGTGAGGATGGCGATCTCGTCCGTCACGCCAAGCTTGTCGCGCGACGCCGCGATGAGGCGGGGCAGCACGGACAGCGCCACATCCTTGAACGCCGACGTCGGCCCGCGGAACAGCTCCAGCACGCAGGCGTCGCCGACCGGCACGACCGGCGTCAGCTCGTCGGTCTCAAACTTGCCTGCGTAGGCGGACGCGACCAGCGCGCGCATTTCATCGGCGCCGAAGTCCGGCAGCAGCTTGCCGATGACCTCCGCCGCGATTTCGATCGCCGTCTTGTCGAGCAGCGCCGCCGGGCGCAGCTGCATGCCGGAGAAGTCAAGCGGCGTATACAGTCCGCCGTCGGGCGCAATGCCGCGCAGGATCGCTTCCGGCGCGCTCGCCGTGACCGATTCGCTGCGGGTGCTGAAATACTTGGTCATCAATTTCACCTCATTTCGCCGCCTCCGAGCGCTCGGAGGTCAGCCGTCCATCGCCTTGGCGCGATTCTGTTTCCATTATAGCATAGTTCGGGCGCCTGCGCAATCCGGGCAGGATGGGGTGCGGCGCTTTAAAATTTGGTTGAATCGCACAAAAAACGTCAAAATTTACACCCTGATAACCGTAGATGCGCTTTTCGGCTTGATTCTTTGCAGGATTGCGGGTATACTATAGATGACAATTTGTATTATTACCAGATGGGAGGATTCGCATGTATCTGGATCATCGGGTCACGATTAAGATCGCTCGAATTCTGAATATGATCGACATGTCCGCGCTGCTGCTGGACAATTCGGGAAACGTCATTCTGCCGGAAGGGGACCAGCGCGTGTTCAGCCTGCCGGATGCGGTGCGCCAGAACCCTACGGAGCCGCTGACCTATGGCGGCGTGACGCTGATCGGCACGTCGGACGACCAGCCGGTGTTCGTCTGCCTGCAGGGCAACAGCGAGGAGGTCAAGAAGTGCGCGCTGCTGTGCGCGGAGCTGATCAACATGCTGTTGCGCGAGGACATGAGCCAGACCAACCGCGAGCAGTCGCTGCGGTTGATCCTGCGCGGCGAGGTGGAAACGGCGGAGTTCGAGTCGCTCGCCGCCGAACACGACATCCCCATGCACGGCGAGCGCTGCGTGCTGTACTTCTATTTTCAGGATCTCGACGCCGAAGCGGCACTGCAGATGATGACCGACGGCCTCGACAGCGAGGACGATCTGATGACCGAGGTCGGTCGTCATTCCGTCGCCATGCTCAAGAAGCTCAGCGACGAGGAGCCGTTTGAGGAGATGGAGGAGTACGCCAAGGCGATCGAGAACACCTTCCTCACCGAGACGGGCAAGGACGTGATCATCGGCGTTTCCGAGCCGCATGAAGACCTCATCAACATGCCGGAAGCGTTCGAGGAAGCGCGCAGCGCCATCAACGTCGGTCGCATCTACCATGCCAACCGCTCGATTTTCATCTATCGCAACCTGCTGCTCGAGCGCTTCCTCAGCGAAGTTTCGCCGGAGATGAGCGCCAACTACAACGGCAAGATCTTCAACCGCAAGACCGCGCGGCTGTTCAACGAGGAGATGGTGCACACCATCGAGACGTTCTTTGACAACAGCCTCAACCTCTCCGAGACGGCGCGCAAGCTGTACATCCACCGCAACACGCTCGTCTATCGTCTCGAGAAGGTGCAGCGCGCCATCGGGCTGGATCTGCGCAACTTCGACGACGCGGTGACGTTTAAGATGATGATGCTGCTGGGCAAGAACAACGGCAACCGCAAGTTCCGCCTGTAATGCGCGCAGGCAGGGCGTCATAGATTCAAACAGCGCCGTGCTGTGCGCTTGCGGACGGCAGTTCCGGCGCGGAAAATTGCTTTCACAGAGGAAGATGTGAAGGCAATTTTTGCTTGTCCGGAGAGTGCCAGCGTCGGTTTGCCGGATTGGGTCAATTTGGGATTATGGGAGGGCTTATGAAGCGAAGGACGTTCTTCATCGTCGCGGGAATCGGACTGCTCGTGCTGGTGGCGGCGGCCTCGTCGGCGCTGACAG
>CALVPU010000027.1 GCA_944353735.1 uncultured Eubacteriales bacterium
GGCTTCATGGCGAAGATGCCCACGCCGCGCGCGCGCAGGCCGGCAATGGCGTCCTCCATGTCCGCGCGGGTGCCGTCCTGAATGCCGATGCCCTCGCGATTGATCAGCGGGTGCACGACGCGGATCATCGGAAAGCGGGCGCAGGCGCGAACGCAGGCGACGAAGTGCGTGCTGACGCCGACGGCGCCGATGTGCCCCTTCCGGCGTTGTTCTTCCAAAAAAACGAGCGCCTCTTCATGACCGCGCAGCGTGTACAGCGACTCCTGCTCATGCAGCATGAACAGGTCGATGTAATCGCGCCCGACGCCGCGAAAGGCGCGCTCCAACGCTTCCTGCGCGGTCTTGCGATCGTAGCAGTAGGCCTTGGTGCTGATGACATAGTCCGGCGCTTCCCTCAGCGCCAGGCGGATGTGCGGATAGGTGCCGTACAAGTCGGCGGTGTCCAGAAAGCGAACGCCGCGCTCATAGGCGTGAATGAGCAGCTTTGCGCCCGCTTCCGGCGAAAGTCCCGCCTGCAGCGGGGACATGGTGAGCGTGCCGAAACAGAGCTTCGAGACCATGAGGCTCGAATTTCCCAGCGCAACGGTTTGCATGGCTATTTGTCGTGCTCCACGACGTAAAAGCGCACAAACTCCTCCAGCAGCTCATCGCGCTCCAAACGGCGAATGAGCGAGCGGGCGTTGTTGTAGCTGGTGATATAGGTCGGATCGCCCGAGATGATGTAGCCGACGATCTGCATGATCGGGTCATGGCCCTTGGCTTTCAACGCCTGATAGACCACCTTGATGATTTCCTCCGCGGATTCCGGAGCGTCGGTCGGGAGACGAAAGTGCCGGGTCTCGTCCAACTTGCCGTTCATAGCGCACCGCCTTTCGAGCAAAGCATTCTCATACTGCTACATTATATCACAAAGGCGCAATGAATTCAAACATTTTTTGCGCCGGAGCGCGAAAAATCTACGAATTCGTCAATCTCCTCGAAATCAGCGGTCGAGCGTAGTCCGCATGCACGATTCTCCGCGCCATCATTGACCTGGCGGCGCTTTTGGCAAATGACGAGCGGGAACGGGCGCATGGGGCGCGGCGCGGCAGAACGTCGCTGCGTGCGGCGCTTTACGGGCGCCGGTCGGGACGGCGAAAGGGCTCGTCGACGCGCGGGTCGATGAGCAGGCGGTAGCGGTCGGGACGGCGGTAGGCGTTGCCGAAGATCTCGCGCCGGCGGTAGGCGCGCAGCTGTTCCAAGTCGAGCTCGGCGAGATAGACGCCCTCCTCGCCGTCCGCTTCCAGAAGGCAGGTGTCACGCGATTCAGGCAGTTCGGGCAGCCACATCACGCCGTCAAAGGCACTGGAATGACCGTTGCAGTCCGGCACGCCGGCGGGATAGTTGCAGGTTGCGATGGCGAGCATGTTCTCGCACGCGCGACCGCGCAGCTGGGCGAGGCTGTTGATCTCCATTGGACAGGCGTTGGGTACGAGGATCAGCTCGGCACCCTTGAGCATGAGGACGCGCGCGGCTTCCGGCTGCGCGCGGTCAAAGCAGATCATTGCGCCGACCTTGACCGCGCCGCAGGCGGTGTCCAGTTCCGCGACATAGAAGTCGTCGCCCGGCGCAAGGTGACGCTCCGCCTCGAAATCGCAGGTGTGCACCTTGGCGTAGTTGAGCCTGCGGCGACCGAAGCGGTCCAGCAGGATCACGGCGTTGCGCGGAGCGCCGCCGGTCTTTTCCAGCAGCGTGACGGCAATCGCCATATCCAGCTGCGCAGCGAGGCGCGAAAAGGTGTGGACGAACGCGCCGCCGGCGTCGATGGCGTCCGCCATCCATGCCGCCGCGGGGCGCGAATAGATGTCGTAGCCGTTGCTCCACATTTCCGGAAACAGGGCGATGTCCGCGCCGCGCGCCGCGGCTTCGCGGCAGGCGCAAACGCCCTTTTCCAGATTGCCGGCAAGGCTTCCCGTGGGCGCGATCTGCAAAAGCGCAATCTTCAGCGGTCGCATGGCGAACCTCCTCGCTCTGGTCGGGCGGTCACGTTTTGGATTTTGCCAACACGCCGTCCATCACGCCGCAGAAGTCAAATGTGGCGAAGTAATCGCGCACGGTCTCGGCGCGGCGTATGAGCTGGAAGGAGCCGTCCTCGCGCAGCAGCACCTCCGCCGAGCGCAGGCGACCGTTATAGTTGTAGCCCATGGAATAGCCGTGCGCGCCGGTGTCGTGGATGACGATCAGATCGCCGAGATCGATGTGCGGCAGGGCGCGGTCGACGGCGAACTTGTCGTTGTTTTCGCACAGCGAGCCGACGACGTCGTAGACATGGTCGCACAGCGCGTCTTCCTTGCCTGCGACGGTAATGTGGTGATAGGCGCCGTACATTGCCGGGCGCATCAGGTTGGCGGCGCAGGCGTCGAGCCCGATGTACTCCTTATAGATGTGCTTTTTGTGGATGGCGGTGGCGACCAGACAGCCGCTGGGACCGGTCATGTAGCGACCGAGCTCCGTGGCGATGCGCACGTGTCCCAGCCCGACGGGGACCAGCGATTCCTCGAACGCCTGCCTGACTGCGTCGCCGATGCGGCGGATGTCGGGCATGCGCTCCTCGGGACGGTAGGGGATGCCGACGCCTCCGGAAAGGTTGATCATGTAGAAGTCCGCGCCCAGCGCGCCGTGCAGCTCGGCAGCCAGATCGAACAGCACCCGCGCGTTGGTCGGGTAGTAATCGTTTTCGATGGTGTTGCTGGCGAGAAAGGCGTGCAGCGCGAACTGCCGGACGCCCAGAGCCATCAGCTGTTCGACGGCGGAGAAGATCTGCTGTTTCGTCATGCCGTACTTCGATGCGCCGGGCTGGCCCATGCAGGTGCTGCCGATGCGCAGCTCCCCGCCGGGATTGTAGCGCAGGCAGATGCGCTCGGGGATGCCGCCGTGCGCGGCGAGGAACGGAATGTGCGTGATGTCGTCCAGATTGATGTTGACGTTCAGCCGCCGGGCGTACTCGTACTCCTCGCCGGGCGTCTCGTTGGAGGAAAACATGATCTCGTCGCCGGAGAAGCCGCACGCCTCGGCGAGCAACAGCTCCGCCATCGAGGCGCAGTCCACGCCGCAGCCTTCTCCCTTGAGAATTTTTAATATGAAGGGATTGGGGCATGCCTTGACCGCGTAGTACTCGCGATAGCCTCTGTTCCACGAAAACGCGCCGAGCAGTTCCCGGGCGGTCCGGCGGATGCCGCGCTCGTCGTAGAGGTGATAGGGGGTCGGGATCGCCTGAGTGATCTCATGGAGCTTCTCAGAGGTGACGAACGGTCGCTTTTGCATGGGAAATCCCTCCGCTGATGTTGCCGGTTGTGTGAAAACAGTCAATCCATAGAATAATAGTCGATTTCCGCAGCGGCGTCAAGGGGGAAGGCGCCGCTTTTGGCGCGTGCGGAATTGTTTAACATTATGCCGTTGCAACAATGCGGATTTCGTGATAAAGTAGGGCAGAACCAACTGTATTTGGAGGGATGGGATTTGACCTATTCCGAGCGGATCGAATCGCTGATGACGGCGGTGCAGAAGCCCGTGCGCTACATGGGCGGCGAGTTCAATTCTGTGATGAAGGACCCGCGCGCGGTGGACGTGCGCTTTGCCTTTCTGTTTCCGGACACCTACGAGGTCGGCATGTCGCACCTGGG
>CALVPU010000028.1 GCA_944353735.1 uncultured Eubacteriales bacterium
GCGTCGGCTCCTGCACCGGCGCGGGCTCGGGCGTCAGCAGCTCCACGGCGGGCTGCGGCACAGTTTCGGACGCCGGCGCTTCGGCAAACGCCCCCGCGCCCATCGCGCCCTGCATCAGCAGGCACGCCGTCATCGCCGCGCACAGCAGCTTTTTCATGTTCATCGTCTCCTTTCACTTGGAAAGTGATTCCAAACATTAGACACATGCCCGCCGCACTTTGTTCGAAAAAGCCGAAAAATCCACTGAACTTTACGCAGCGGGCGCATTTACGTCGAGATCCTTCGCCGCGACCGCATGAAAGAGCCTCGCGCCAGAGAGACAGCGCGACCTTCGCATCGCCGAAAGACCGTCGCGGCGATGCGCAAACAAAAAGCACGGCGACCGCCAGAAAAAAGGCGGTCGCCGCGCGGCAATCGAAAAACAAACCCCTGAAAACGCAATGTTTTCAGGGATCACAATGGTACCGGCGATCGGATTCGAACCAATGACACTCCGGGTATGAACCGGATTCTCTAGCCAACTGAGATACGCCGGCAAATGGTTGCGGGGGAGGGATTTGAACCCTCGACCTCCGGGTTATGAGCCCGACGAGCTACCGGACTGCTCTACCCCGCGTCATCTGCGCTGCTCTTTCGTTCAACGCAAGAAAGATTATACCACGGAATGAGACCCTTGTCAACCCCTTTGAACAAATTTTCTTTGCGCGCACGGCGAAAAGCGCGCCGCGCACCGCCTGCCGCCATTCCGACCGCCCGCGGCGCCCGCTCCCCCACGGGCGCCGCGGGCGAAAGTGGCGTGCGTTCAATCGCCGTTCACTGCGCCGCCGGAATCATCCGCAGCATCTCGAAGTACGCCAGAAACTTGCCGTCCTTGAAGGGGTTGCGCCGGTCGCGCTTCCAATCCTCCTTGCACTGGGCGTAGCGGCGGCGAATCTCCTCAAACGCCGCGCCGATCGCGCCGTCGGCGTTCAGCGCCCGGAGGATCGCCTCGCGCGCCTCGTAGTACGCCAGGAAGCGACCGTCCTTGAACAGGTTGCGCCTATCCGCCTTCCAGTCCCGCTTTGCCGCCGTGTAGCCGCGCGCGATTTCCTCCAGCGCGCCGTCAATCCGCATCTCGTTGTCCGCCATGATAAGACCTCCTCCGTTCAGGCGTTTTGCATAAGTCCGTTGAATTCGTCAAAGAGCAGCGCGTGACCGCGGTCGTTCGGATGGATGCCGTCCACGCACATCAGGTCGGTGAAGCGATCCTGCGACAAAAACCAGTCGCGCACGTCCAGCAGCAAGGCGTTCTCGCGCGCCGCCACGCGGCGGATCATCAGCGCGTAGCGCTCCTGCCAGCGGTAGATGTGCTCCACGTCGCCCAGATAGCGCAGGATGCGCGCACCGTCGAGCTTGCGCGAAACCCACTCGAAATAGCGCTGCGCCACCAGCGGCGGCGGCGTCACCAGCGCGGGGATCATGCCGCCTTCGCGCACGTGGCGCACCATCGCCCGCAGGTTCTCGCCGAAGCGCTCCAGCGGCACGCGCCCGCGCTGCTGCACCTCCGGGTGTTCGCACGCCGCCGCCCAGTCGAGGTCGCAGTCGTTGCCGCCGAACTCGATCACCGCGAGGTTCCCCGGCCTGAGCGCCTGACACGCCATGCGCTTGAGCCCCTCCTCGGTCGTGTTGCCCATCACGGAAAAATTCTCCACCTCGACGCCGGCATCGCGGCTCAGCCGCTGCACGCAGTTGTCGCGGCAGACGGCGTAGCGCCCGCGCTGCTCGTCGTAGACGACGCCCTTGGCGATGGAATCGCCCCAAATGCTCAAACCACGCGGTTTCATGAGAATCACCTCGCATGACCTTGTATTCATAACTAGATTATATCGTATTTTGTTCTCTTGTCAAGGGGCTGCGAACGATTTTTCTTTGCTTTTTTTCGCGCAATGTGTTATAATGGAACCACGGCGCGGCAAAGGACGAACGCGGAACCAGTATTCCCCGCAAGGGGATCTTTTCCGCTGGAAATAACCGGTCGCGCGGAGGGAGAACAAATGGAAGCCAATTTCAGGGACGTTTTGCAGTCGATTCAGCAGTACAAGCCGGTTCCGTGGGACAGGATCCCCGACCTCGGCCTGTACATGGATCAGGTAATCACGTTCATCACGCGCATGTACGAGCCGCTCTACGGCGACCAGACGGTGGGCTATCTGTCCGCGCCGATGATCAACAACTACGTCAAGAGCAAGCTCATTCCGCGCCCGGTGGGCAAGAAGTACAGCCGCGAGCAAATCGCACTGCTGGCGATGATCGTGGCGCTCAAGCAGGTGTCGTCGATGGAGGACATCCGCGTGATGCTCGTGCCGCCGGAGGGCATGACGGTGGAACAGCTGTACACCCAGTTCTGCGCGCGGCAGCAGCAGGTGGTCGCGCTGCTGTCGGACCTCGGCCGCGACGAATGCAGCGGCCTTACGCCGGCGATGGACGCCGCCATCGTATCGTCCGGATTCCGCGCCGGCTGCGAGGCGATGCTCAAGGCGATGGCGCATTAACGCCCGCGCCGCCCGCATAGAATCCCCCGAGAGCGTGATCGGGGGATTTTTGCATGAAGAGAATCTGGAAACGCGCGCTGGCGGCGATCGCCTGCCTGAGTTGCTGCCTGCCCTGCGCGCGGGCGTCGGAACCGTTCACGGTACCGGCGAAGGCGGCGGTGCTGATCGACGCGGACAGCGGGCAGGTGCTGTTTGCGCAGAACGCCGACGAGATGCTGCCGATGGCGTCCACGACGAAGATCATGACCGCCGTGCTCGCGCTGGAGAACTGCGCGCTGGACGAGCAGGTAACGGCGAGCGAAAACGCCTCGGGCGTGGAGGGCACGTCGATCTACCTGTCCGTCGGCGAGACGCTGTCCATGGAGCACATGCTCTACGGACTGCTGCTGCGCAGCGGCAACGACGCCGCCGTGGCGATCGCCGAGCACGTCGCCGGCAGCGTCGAAGCCTTTGCCGAAATGATGAACGCGCGCGCCGAAGAGCTGGGCGCGGACGCCCACTTCGTCAACCCGCACGGACTGCCCGCCGAAGGTCACGCCGCCAGCGCGCTGGGGCTGGCAAAGATCATGCGCCACGCCATGACGATCCCGGAATTCCGCACCATCACCGGCACGCAGCGCAAGATCATCCCCTGGGTGGGCAACGAGTACAGCCGCGTGCTGGAGAACAAGAACCGCCTGCTGAGCACCTACGAGGGCGCGAACGGCGGCAAGACGGGCTACACGAACGCCGCGGGGCGCTGTCTGGTGTTCAGCGCCGAGCGCGACGGCCTTTCGCTGATCGGCGTGGTGCTCAACTGCCCGACGTGGTTCGACGTGGCGGAGCAGCTGCTGGACTACGGCTTTGAGAACTTCCACGCCGAGGCGGCGCTGCGCGAGGGCGATCCCGCAGGTGAAGCCGCGCTCGAGGGCGGCGCGTCGGACACGGTCGCCGTGGTCGCCGGCGGCGACCTGCGCTCGGCGGTGGTGCTGGGAACGCCCTACGCGGTGCGCTATGTCTATCAGGACCTGCGCGCCCCGATCCGCGCCGGCGATCCCGTCGGCGTGGCGCGCATGGAAAGCGGCGGCAAAGTGCTCGCCGTGTGCCCGCTCCTCGCCGCCGAGGACGTGCCGGTCTGGAACCTCGCCGCCGCCCTGCGCGAGGTGCTGCGCGGCTGGCTGGCGGCGCCCGGGATGTAGCTGCGGACACGATCGAAGCCGGCGGCCTTGCGGCGCGCCGGCTCCTTTGTGCAGAATTATTCGAAGTCCCAGGTGGTGATCTCGCCCGTGAAGATGGCCTTCACGGTCTCGGGGGCGATGTCCTCGAGCGGGTTGGCGGTGTTGACGATGACCGCGATGCCGTCCATGGCGATGGTGGTGGCGGTCAGGCCGGAGGCGAGCTCCTCATCCTTGACGGCGCGGGACGCCATGCCGATGTCGCACACGCCCTCGATGGCGGAGGTCATGCCGGTGGTGGAGTCGCTCTGCTGCACCTCGATGGTGACGTTGGGGTTGAGCGCCTCATAGGCCTC
>CALVPU010000029.1 GCA_944353735.1 uncultured Eubacteriales bacterium
GAGCGCGTCGAGGAAGAGCGAGAGCCAGAACCCCGCGGCAAACAGGCGGCGCAGCGCGCCCATCAGCGCCCACAGCGCGCCGATCGCCGCGCCCGCGCCGACCATCCAGAGGAACACGTAGATCTGACCGACGGTGGCAAAGAGCATGTCAGCTGAACAGCCTCCCCAGAAAGCCGCCGCTCTTGCGGCGCTGCGCGTACTCGATGGCGGCAATCTCGCCCTCGACCACCAGCCGGCCATCCTCCAGATTCAGCTGCGAGATGTTCAGCCCCTCGCCGCTGAGCGTCAGCGCCCCCAGCGGCGTGCGCAGCACGACGACCTGTTCGTTGAAGCAGTCCACGTCCTCGACGCCGGTGACGGTGCAGGCGCTGCGTCCCACGAGCGTCAGCGTGTGCTCCGCCGACGAATTGGCGTTTTGCATAATGCCCCTCCCCTTTCGGCGTCCGGCGCCGCCGGCCGCCTCTCGCTGCTCCATTTTACGCTGCCACACAGGGGGATATGCCGGAAAACGCGGCACAGCAAGCCGCGGGCCGCGCGAATTCCCGTTGATAGGCGAAGCGCGCAAAGTGCGCAGGGTCAGGCGCGGCGCCGCGGAGCACGCAAATTCCCGCGCGCCGGTAACATTTAACAGCCGCGGTAGCATGAAGGGGCAAGCCACGCGGGCCGCGCGAATTCCCGCGCGCCGCCTCACGCGCCAGGTGCAGCGGCTGCGCGCGGTTGTCCGCCAGAAGCCGATCGCGCGGGAGGCCGCGACGCGCTGTCCGGCTGTGCATGTCCTCCCGCCGTTCATGTTTCGCGACCGGTTGCTCTTCCCGCGGCGCTAAACAAAGACAGGGCGCGGGATGTCGCTCCCGCGCCCTGTGCGCACATTGAGTTACGCCAGCGTTCCCATCGGATCCCACGGCTCGAGCACGATGGGTTCCTGTTGCACCAGCGCGGCGAGGTCGCCGAGGTATTCCTTCTCGACGGCGGCCTGATAGACATAGCTGTCGAACCAGCTGTCGGAGCAGACGTAGTAGCCCTTTTCGCCGTTCTTGTCGCCCCAGCTGTTCTCGATCTTCCAGCGCACGGGCTTGCCGTCCTCGAGGTGCACGCCGGTGATCACCATGGCGTGGTTCATGGCGGAGAGGCCGTAGTTAAGCGCGTCCTCCTTGTTCATGGCGAGGTCCATGCCGGTGAGCAGCTCAAAGTTAAAAGACCCGTCGTCCCAGATGCCCTGTTCGCGCGCGCCGAAATGGCTGACGTCGCTGCCGAACCAGACGACCTTGCCCGCCTGCAGCTGCGCGAGAATCGCCGCCTTGAACTCGTCCATGGGCAGGTTCAGGTGCTTGACCGGCTTGCCCTCGACGACGTTGCCCAGCAGGCGGATCGTGTAGGTCCGGTGCATGGGCTTGTCGGCGGTGGGCGCGTTGATGATGCTGACCGTGCGGTCGAGCAGGTCGCCGACATAGCGGTCGCGGAAGCTCGCGGGCGTCATGCCCTTCTCGACGTGGTACGCCTTGTCCTTGTCCACGTACTCGAAGTCGAACGCCTTCGGCGGCTCGCCGTAGCAGCTGCATAGGAAGCCGTAGACGCGGTCGAGCACGGCGCGCTTGTGCGCCTGCACGTCCGTCTCGGACGCGCCCGCGGCGATCATGGCGCGCAGCTTCGCGGCAGCGGCCTTGAGGGCGCGGTTGAGCACGTAGTTCATCTGGTTGGTGTTGCGGGTCTGCCACGTCTCGTCAAAGACGTCCTTGGGGACGACGCCATACTTGCGCACGACGTTGCAGAACATGTCCCACTGACCACCGTCGTGCACGCCGGTCGCGAGGATGTGCATCACGGTGCGGTCGTCGGTCGGCAGCGCGGCGGTCTCGATCATGCTCTCGAGGAAGTAGTTCGCGCGCTCAAATTTGTCCCAGAAGGCGAGATAGCTCTGGGAGAGCTCGAACTTTTCCAAATTGCACGCCTCGGCGATGCGCTCGCGCAGCACGTTCGCCGCGGCAAACAGCCAGCAGCGTCCGCTGTGCTCCTGATTGCAGACCTCCATGGTGGGGATCTCCAGCGAGAACTTCTGGCGCATCGCCGCGGCGCCCTTGCCGTCAAACGCCACGTCGTTGAGCTCGCTTCTCGACAGCGACAGCGTCGCCAGCCGGCGCTCCGGGCTCTGGGCATAGTGCTTTGAATAAGTATCAAGCTGTTCCTGCACGACAGGATTCATAGGACAATCACCCTTTCTTCGGCATTGCGCCGACAATGATATTGTAGCCCGTCATGCGAAAAATGTCAATTGCCGTCGGATGAAAAAGCGTCGATTCCCAGGAAAAGCATCCGGCTTCCTGCCCGAGGAAGCGCGCATCCATTTGGGCAAACCATGACAGATTCTGCGCGGCTTCGCGCTTTGTTTCGCGTTCGTTACGTCGAAAAAACATTGACAAGCGCAATTTATGCTACTATAATAATTAAAAAGGCAGAACATTGCGCGCAAATCCCCTTGCAATCCAGCTCTCAGAATGCATCATTGCCCGTCCCATACTGCAAAACCGCCCACGGTTCCGCGCCGCGGGTGAGGCTTTTTCAAGGAGAAGCGGCTGCGCTGCCGAAAGCGAAAGGGAGTCGGAACATGCTCAGATACGCCTTGCGACGCTTTGTCACCTCGGTGGTTACGCTGTTTCTCGTAATCACCATCACGTTTTTCCTGATGCAGCTCGTCCCCGGCGAGCCAATGCTCGGCGAAAACATCAATCCCGAGATCACCGAACGGTTGCTGGAGCGCTACGGCTATGACAAGCCGCTGGGCGAGCAGTTCGTCAACTACGTCACGGGACTGTTCACCGGCGAGATGGGCTATTCGCTGGTGGTCAAGTCGGGCGAACCGGTGTTTGAAATCATCGCCGAGCGCATCCCCATCTCCGTCGAACTGGGTCTGATCGCCCTCGCCATCGCCATATGCCTCGGCATCCCGCTGGGCGTGCTGGCGGCGATGAAGCACAACTCCCTCTTCGACCGCTGCTTCATCTTCTCTGCATCGCTGTTCGTGTCGGTGCCCAGTTTCATCATGACCATCGCACTGATGCTGGTGTTCGGCGTGTGGCTGAAGCTGCTGCCAATCGCCTATCTGGACAGCTGGCAGAGCTACCTGATGCCGGTGTTCGGCATGGCGATCTATCCGATGTGCTCGCTGGCGCGCCTGACGCGCACGACCATGCTCGACGTCATCGGTCAGGACTATATCAAGACCGCGCGCGCCAAGGGCCTGTCCACGCCGAAGATCATGTTCAAGCACGCGCTGCGCAACGCCTGCATCCCCGTCGTGACCTCGCTGGGACCGCAGATCGCCGGCATCCTCACCGGCTCGTTCGTCGTCGAAAAGGTGTTCGCCATCAACGGCATCGGGCGTTTCTTCGTCAACTCCATCACCGCCCGCGACTATCCGCTCATCATGGGCACCACGATCTTCTACGCGCTGCTGCTCATCGGCTGCAACTATCTGGTTGACCTCGCCTACGGCCTGATCGACCCGCGAATCAAATTGTGAGGAGAATGACAGATGACCGAAAAGTACGATCCCAAAGTCTATCAAGCGCTGGGCATCACCGAGCAGGATCTGGAACCTGCGACCGCCGAGGAAAAGGCGTCCAACGACCAGATGCGTCCCAGCCTGTCCTATTGGAAGGACGCCTTCCGCCGCTTTCGCCGCAACAAGCTCGCCATCGTGATGTCCATCCTGCTGCTGACCATCATCCTGCTGGCGATCTTCGGTCCCATCCTCTCCCCCTACACCTATAAGGGACAGTCCGCCGACGTCCGTCAGGGACCGAGCCTCGCGCACCCGCTGGGCACCGACAAGCTCGGGCGCGACATCTTCGTGCGCCTGATGTACGGCACGCGCATCTCGCTGCTGGTCGGCTTTGTGACGATGATCCTCGTCTGCCTGATCGGCATCACCTACGGCGCCATCGCCGCCTACGTCGGCGGCCTGTGCGACAACCTGATGATGCGCTTCGTCGACCTGATGATGACCATCCCCTCGATGCTGATCATCATCCTGCTGTCGGTCGTGCTGCGCGACCCACTCAAGGCGCTGATCGAAAACCCGAGCTTTACGGCGCTGGCGTCGCTCGGCTCGGGACTGATTTCAATCTTCATCGTGCTGGCGCTGTTTAACTGGCTGGGCATGGCGCGCAGCGTGCGCGGCGCGCTGCTGATGAACCGCACGCAGGAATACGTGCTCGCCTCCGAGGCGATGGGCGCAAAGTCGAAGTGGGTCGTAGTCAAGCATCTGCTGCCGAACTCCATCGGCGTCATCATCATCTCCGCGACAGGCGTCGTCCCCAGCGCCATCATGACCGAGTCCTTCCTCAGCTTCGTCGGTCTGGGCGTGTCCGCGCCGGTGCCGTCGCTGGGCTCCATGGCCAACGACGCGCTCAACGGCATCAGCTCCTATCCGCAGAACATGATCTATCCCGCGGTGATGATCTCGCTGATCATCCTCTGCTTCAACGTGCTGGGCGATTCGCTGCGCGACGCCCTCGATCCGCGCATGCGCAAGTAATCCACGACCAAAGGGAGTGTTCTAAATGCGAAGCGAAAACAGCGAATACATCCTCGAGGTCGAGGATCTCTCCGTAGAATTCCACACGCCTTCCGGCGTGGTGCACGCCGTCTCGCATTCCAGCTTCAAGCTGCGCGAGGGCGAGACGCTGGGCATCGTCGGCGAATCCGGCTCCGGCAAGTCCGTGACGGCGAACGCCATCATGCGCCTGCTGCCCGAGACCGCGAAGGTCACCGGCACCATCCGCTTCAAGGGCCAGGACATCATGCAGATGAAGACCAAGGACTTCAACCGCATCCGCGGCAAGGAAATCTCCATGATCTTCCAGGACCCGATGACCAGCCTGAATCCGCTGTACACCGTGGGCAACCAGCTCGAAGAGGTGCTCAAGCTGCACCTCGGCCTCAAGGGCGAGGCCGCCACCAGGCGCGCCGTCGAACTGCTCGACATGGTGGCGATTCCCCAGCCGGAGACGCGCGTGAAGCAGTATCCGCACGAGTTTTCCGGCGGCATGCGCCAGCGCGTGATGATCGCCATGGCGCTGGCGTGCAACCCGAAGATCCTCATCGCCGACGAGCCCACCACCGCGCTCGACGTGACGATTCAGGCGCAGATCCTCGAACTGATGAAGGAACTGCAAAAGAAGATCTCCACCTCCATCATCATGATCACCCACGATCTGGGCATCGTCTCCGATCTCTGCGACCGCGTCAACGTCATGTACGGCAGCCAGATCATGGAGAGCGGCTCGGTCGACGACCTGTTCTACCGCACCGCGCATCCCTACACGCAGGGTCTGCTGCGCTGCCTGCCCGAGGCGGTGCAGAACCTCGAGGACAAGCGCCTGCACCCGATCATGGGCTCGCCGGTCGATTTGATGATGCTGCCCGCTGGCTGCGCCTTCTCCGCGCGCTGCGAGCGCTGCATGAAGCTGTGCCTGAACCGGCGCCCGGAACTGTTCGAGGCGGATCCCGGGCATACCTCGCGCTGCTGGCTGACGGCGCTTGACAACGCGGCAAAGGAGGCGCGCGCATGAGCAGCGAATTCATTCTCAAGGTCGAGGACCTCAAGACGCACTTTACGGTCAACAAGGGCAGACAGAAGAACGTCGTCAAGGCCGTGGACGGCGTGAGTTTCGCCGTGCGCAAGGGCGAGACGGTCGGTCTGGTCGGCGAGTCCGGCTGCGGCAAGTCCACCATCGGGCGCACGATCATGCGCTTTAACAACCCCACCGCCGGCAAGATCTATCTCGACGGCGACGACATCACCACCTGCGACATGGCGCCCTACCGCAAGAAGATGCAGATGGTCTTTCAGGACCCCTACTCTTCGCTGGACCCGCGCATGTCCGTCAACGACATCGTCGGCGAGCCGCTGGACATCCAGTTCCCGCAGATGAACCGCAAGGAGCGCGACGAGCGCATCATCGAGCAGCTCAAGCTGGTCGGCATCAACTCCGAACAGCGCTCGCGCTTCCCCCACGAGTTCTCCGGCGGTCAGCGCCAGCGCATCTCCATCGCCCGCGCGATGGTCATCAAGCCGGAGTTCATGGTGCTCGACGAGCCGGTGTCGGCGCTGGACGTGTCGATTCAGGCGCAGATCATCAACATGTTGATGGACCTGCAGGCGCAGATGGGGCTGGCGTACCTGTTCATCGCACACGACCTGGCGGTCGTCCGCCACATCTCGCAGCACGTGGTGGTCATGTACCTCGGTCACGTGATGGAGATTGCCGACGCGCAGGAACTGTACCACCATCCGGCGCACCCCTACACGCGCGCGCTGCTCTCCGCCATCCCCATTCCCGATCCCAAGACCAGCCGCACGCGCCACCGCGAAATCCTGCAGGGCGATGTACCCAGCCCGATCAACCCGCCGAAGGGCTGCCCCTTCAGCACGCGCTGCCGCCATGCGATCGACCTTTGCCGCGAGCAGCCGCCGGCAATGACGGACCTCGGCGGCGGACATCAGGTCGCCTGCCACCGCTACGGGGAGATTTGAACTCGTTTTATGGAGCGCGAGCTCTGTAAAAAATATCACTTTAGGAGGAAAGACCCATGCGTAAACTTCTTGCCATCCTCATGGTGGCCGTATTGGCGCTCTCCACCTGCGTGGCGTTCGCCGAAGAGGCTGCGGACGAAAACGTCGTCACCATCGCCATGCAGACCAGCCCGAACCTCGACCCGCAGTGGAACGCCGGCGCGACCGGCGCGTGGCTGCTGGGCGTGATGTACGAGGGCCTGTACGACGTCACCGCCACGGGCTTTGAGCTCGGCGGCGCCGAGCGCGTCGACATCAGCGACGACGCCACCGTCTGGACCTTCTACCTGCGCCAGGACGCCAAGTGGAGCGACGGTCAGCCCGTGACCGCCAACGACTACGTCTACTCCCTGCGCCGCCTCGTCAATCCGGAGATCTCCACCACCTACATGCTGGACTACGGTCAGTATCTGAAAAATGGTGCGGCGATCGCCAACGGCGAGATGGCGGTTGAGGAGCTGGGCGTGACCGCCATCGACGATTACACCCTCGAGATCCAGCTCGAGAACCCCTGCACCTACTTCGACTCCATCCTCACCTACAGCGCCTTCTTCCCGATGCGCGAGGACATGGTCGTCGAGGACGGCACCGGCAACTGGGCGTGGGACGCCGAAAAGAGCGTCACCAACGGCCCGATGAAGATGATCTCCTGCGACGAGGATCAGGAAATCGTCATGGTGAAGAACGAGTACTTCCACAGCGCCGATGAGATCGCGCTCGACCGCCTGGTCGTCCGCCTGATCGACGACACCAACACGACGCTGCAGCTGCTCGAGACCGGCGAGGTCGACCTGATCAACACCTATCCCTCCGAGGAAACCGAGCGCCTGCAGGAGGCGGGCCTCTACCACGCCTCTCCCGCGCTGTCGACGAACTTCCTGCTGCTGCAGTGCGAGAATGAGCCCACCAACAACGCGCTCGTGCGTCAGGCGCTGTCCTACGCCATCGACCGCGATTTCCTCTGCAACGTGCTGTTCCTCGGCACCAAGACCCCCGCGACGACGTACGTCGGCGGCGGCTTCCCGGGCAGCTCTGCAGACACCGACTTCCGCACCGAGGGCGGCGACCTGATCTCCTATGATCCGGAGCGCGCACAGGAGCTGATGGCGGAAGCGGGCTATCCGGGCGGCGAGGGCTTCCCGGTGCTGACCTGCTCCTACTCCAACAACTCCGCGGACTACACCACCATGTTTGAGTACCTGCAGGCGCAGTGGGAAGAGATCCTCGGCATCACCGTCGTGCTCGAGCCGCTGGAGGTCGCTTCCATGACCGAACTGCGCGACGCGGGCGACTTCGAGATCACGCCGCAGGCGTGGGGCGCCGACTACATGGATGCCAGCAACATGCTGTCCATCTTCGTCACCGGCAACTTCATCAACGGCGGCCGCTACAGCAACGAGGAGTACGACGCGCTCTACACGCAGTCCCTCGCGACGGTCGATCAGGCGGAGCGCATGGAGCTGCTGCATCAGGCGGAAGCCATCCTGATGGAGGACATGGGCACTATCCCGCTGTACCACAGCAACAATGTGGCGCTGTACAGCGACGACGTGCTCGAGAACGTCGCCATCGGCTCGGACGGCAAGCCGATCCTGACCGACATCATCCACAAGTAAGCCCAACGACCGCGCCCCATCTCCGCATCGGAGATGGGGCGTTTTGCGTATTGACAAGACAGGCAGACCGGCGGCGCGTTGAGAAAGCTGGCGAGCCTGAGAAGGCAAAATCGCCACCGGATTTCGCGTTTGCGTCCTCGTCTGCGTGCTGGCGCCCCATCTCCGATGCGGAGATGGGGCGCCTTTTGTCGTTTCGCGGCATGCCGCAGGGGAATCCGCCGCGGCAAGGCGGTCCCGCCATCCTCCGTGCCGGAACCGCTTCGCCGCTCGCGCTCGCCGAGGGATTACTTCTTGCGGAAGCTCGCGCACATGCTCTCGTCGCAGGCCTTGCCGCTGGAGCAGTTCGGGCAGGGATCGACCTGGATGGCGTTCAGCGAGCAGTATTCATCGTCGCCGCAGTGAAACGCACAGCTGCTCACGCGGCAGCGGATGCCGGTATTCGGCTTCTTCTGGGACATAGCGTTCTCCTCCTCGCAATGATTTTGCTGAAGGCTTCAGCGTCCCTAGTCTGCCCCGCTCTTGCGCCGCTCATGCGCGCCGCGTCGTGCTGTCCAAAGACTGCCTGCCGGACGATTCTTCCTGCCCCAAATGCGCAAATCTGGTTTTGTGTGACAAAAACCGCCAGCTGAGAAAGCGCTTTCGGGCAGTTCGGTGCAAAACGGACGCAACGGGCAATCCATGCAAAAACGTTCGCGCGCATGCAAAGTTCATGCCGCCGCATACGAGGCTTCAGAACCGGCATCCCATTGGCGCATTCCGGCGGCTGCGCCAATCCACCGGCGAGGCGATCCTCTATGCGCGACATGGCGCTTGCACACGCTCCGTCATTTGCCACCGGATTTATTCAGAGCGCATTTCTCCGCGCGAAAAGCGGCGGAGGAGCCAAGCTCCCCCGCCACATCGGTCAGAACTCCGCGCTTCCGGTCGTGCGCGGGAAGGGCAGCACGTCGCGGATGTTGGCAATGCCCGTCAGGTACATGATCATGCGCTCGAAGCCCATGCCGAAACCGGCGTGCGGCGTGGTGCCGTACTTGCGCAGTTCGAGGTACCACCAGTAGTCCTCGGGGTTCATGCCCAACTCCTCGATGCGCGCCTTGAGCACGTCGTAGCGCTCCTCGCGCTGGCTGCCGCCGCACAGCTCGCCGACCGCCGGCACCAGCAGGTCCGCCGCGGCGACGGTCTTGCCATCCTCGTTCAGGCGCATGTAGAACGCCTTGATCTCCTTGGGCCAGTCAGTGACGAACACGGGCTTGCCGAAGTGCTTCTCGGTCAGATAGCGCTCGTGCTCGGTCTGCAGGTCGGAGCCCCACGCAATCGGGTATTCAAACTTCTCGCCGCTCTTTTGCAGGATGTCGATGGCATCGGTATAGCTGCAGCGCACGAACTCCGAATCGCACACGAACTTGAGCCGCTCGACGAGTCCCTTGTCGACGAAGCTGTTCAGGAACGCCATCTCCTCCGGGCACTCGTCGAGCACGGCGGCAATGATGAACTTGACCATCTCCTCCTGCAGGTCCATGTCCTCCTTGAGGGTGGCGAAGGCGATTTCCGGCTCGATCATCCAGAACTCGGCGGCATGGCGCGGCGTATAGCTCTCCTCGGCGCGGAAGGTCGGCCCGAAGGTGTAGACGTTGCGGAACGCCTGCGCGAAGATCTCGGCGTTGAGCTGGCCGGACACCGTCAGCGAAACCGGCTTGCCGAAGAAGTCCTTGGAATAGTCGACCTCGCCTGACTCCGTGCGCGGCGGGTTGGCGATGTCGAGCGTCGTCACCTGAAACATTTCGCCCGCGCCCTCGCAGTCGCTGCCGGTGATCAGCGGCGTGTGGACGTAGAGGAAGCCCTTGTCGTGGAAAAAGCGGTGAATCGCCTGCGCGGCAATCGAGCGCACGCGGAAGCCGCACTGGAACAGGTTTG
>CALVPU010000030.1 GCA_944353735.1 uncultured Eubacteriales bacterium
GATCTGGGCAATACGCTCATCGTCGTCGAGCACGACGAGGAAACGATGCTCGACGCCGACTACATCGTCGACGTCGGTCCCGGAGCGGGCATTGATGGCGGCGAGATCGTCGCCGCCGGCACGCCGCAAGAAAACATCGACAATCCCAACTCGCTCACCGGACAGTACCTCTCCGGCAGGCGCTCGGTGCCGGTTCCGCCGCGCCGGCGCAAGCCGAACGGCTGGCTGACCGTGCGCGGCGCGCACGCCAACAACCTCAAGGACATCACGGTCAAGTTCCCGCTGGGCGTCATCACCTGCGTCACCGGCGTATCCGGCAGCGGCAAATCGTCGCTGGTCAACGAGATCCTCTACAAGTCGCTGTCGCACATGCTCAACCGCTCGCGGTTGCGCGCCGGCGCGCACGACGGCATCGACGGTGCCGAACAGCTCGACAAGGTCATCGCCATCGACCAGTCGCCCATCGGGCGCACGCCGCGCTCCAACCCCGCGACGTATACCGGGCTGTTCGACCTGATCCGCGACGTGTTCGCCGCCACGCCCGACGCCAAGGCGCGCGGCTACCGCGCCAACCGCTTCAGCTTCAACGTCAAGGGCGGGCGCTGCGAGGCCTGCTCCGGCGATGGCATCATCAAGATCGAGATGCACTTCCTCTCCGACGTCTACGTGCCCTGTGAGGTCTGCCACGGTCATCGCTACAACCGCGAGACGCTCGAGGTGCGCTACAAGGGCAAAAACATCTACGAGGTTCTGGAAATGACCGTCGACGAGGCGCTCGACTTCTTCCGCCCGCTGCCGCGGCTGGCGAACAAGCTGCAGACGATGCACGACGTCGGCCTCGGCTACGTCAAGCTCGGTCAGCCGTCAACCACGCTCTCCGGCGGCGAGGCGCAGCGCATCAAGCTGGCGACGGAGCTGTCGCGCAAGGCGACCGGACGGACGCTGTACATCCTCGACGAGCCGACGACCGGGCTGCACGTCAACGACGTCGAGCGGCTGGACGAGGTGTTGCAGCGCCTCGCCGACGGCGGCAACACGCTGGTCATCATCGAGCACAATCTGGACGTGATCAAGACCGCCGACTACATCGTCGACCTCGGGCCCGAAGGCGGCGACCGCGGCGGCACGGTGGTCGTCAAGGGCACGCCCGAGCAGGTCGCTGCCTGCCCGGACAGCCGAACGGGCGAATATCTGGCAAAAATACTGGCAAAGCGGTGAGATGCCGCATACTACAAAGGAGCATGTACCGTGCAGAAATCCTCTCTCCTGCTGCGCGCGCGCCGGACGCTAATCGGCGACCGCGCCTTTTACGCCATGGTGCTGGCGATCGTCGTGCCGATGATCGTGCAGAATGCCATCACCAACTTCGTCAGCCTGTTGGACAACATCATGGTCGGGCGCGTCGGCACGGACCCGATGACGGGCGTGTCGATCGCCAATCAGTTGCTGTTCGTGTTTAACCTGTGCGTCTTTGGCGGCATGGCGGGCGCCGGCATCTTCGCGGCGCAGTACGCCGGCGCGGGCAATGATGCCGGCGTGCGCAGCTGCTTCCGCTTCAAGCTCTATCTCGGCGCGGCGCTGACGCTGATCGCCATCGCCGTGTTTGCGGCGGCGAGCGAACCGCTGATTACGCTGTACCTCAACGAGAGCGAATCGCCGGAGCGCGTGGCGTTGACGCTCCAGCACGGCATGGATTACCTGCGCGTGATGCTGTGGGGCTTGCCGCCGTTTGCCCTCACGCAGGCGTACGCGAGCACGCTGCGCGAGACGGGCGAGACAAAGCTGCCGATGGTCGCCGCCATCGTCGCCGTACTGGTCAACCTGACGTTCAACTACATCCTCATCTACGGTCATCTCGGCGCGCCGGCGCTGGGCGTGCGCGGCGCGGCGATCGCCACCGTGCTCTCGCGCTACGTCGAGCTGGCGGTCATCGCCGGCGTGTCCCATCGCGACGCGCGGCGCTACGCCTTCCTGCCCGGCGCCTACCGCTCGCTGCGCGTGCCGCTGCCGCTGGTGCGGCAGATCATCCTCAAGGGCATGCCGCTGCTGGTCAACGAGGCGCTCTGGTCGCTCGGCGTGGCGATGCTCGCGCGCTGTTATTCGCTGCGCGGGTTGGACGTGGTCGCGGCGCAGAACATCTCCAACACGGTCTCCAACCTGTTCAACGTCGTCTACCTTGCCATGGGCAACGCCACCGCCGTCATACTGGGACAGGCGCTCGGCGCGGGCGCCATTGCGCGCGCCAAGGACCAGTCATGGAAGCTCGTCGCCTTCAGCATCGCCACCTGCCTCGGCATGGGGCTGCTGCTCGCCGCGGCGTCGCCGTTCATCCCGCTGATCTACAACACCTCCGGCGAGGTGCGCGGCATCGCCACGCGCATGCTGCTCGTCTGCGCGGGGTGCATGCCGGTGATGTCGTTCGCAAACTGCTGCTACTTCATCCTCCGCTCGGGCGGCAAGACGATGGTGACGTTCGTGTTTGACTGCCTGTTCTCGTGGGTCGTCAGCATTCCGCTGGCGTACCTGCTGGTTCGCTTCACGGCGCTGGACGTGGTCGCCGTCTACCTGTTGGTACAGCTGGCGGACATCATCAAGTGCGTGCTTGGCTTTGTCCTGGTCCGCCGCGGCGTGTGGATTCACAACATCGTCGCTGGCGCGTAGCCTGCGCGGGCGAACGCCCTCCGGAGCGCAAATCTCCGGAGGGCGTGGACAATCATCTGCCAAACAGCTGTACCCAGTGCATCACGCCGCCGGTTTCCAGCGCCGCGACGCCGATCGAGCCGTAGCGCTCGCAGAGGATGTTGCGGCGGTGACCGTCGGACGTCAGCCACGCCGCCATCACGCGGCTGGCAGAATTATGCCCGCGCGCGATGTTCTCGGCGAACGCCGCTTCTGAAACCGTCGACCAGCTGCGCCCGTCGGGTCGCGTATGGCTGAACGAATCGAGCAGTTCCTGCGCCCGCACGCGCGCCGCCTCGGTCAATTCCGCGCTGACCGTCACCGGCTTCAGGCCGTACTTTGCGCGCTCGGCGTTGACCTCGGCGACCACTTGAGCGGCGCGATCCTCCCGCCACGCACTCGCGGCACAGGCACACGTGCCGGCCCACACAAGCGCCCAGGCGACGGCTGCCGCCAGAGCAATGAACCTTCGCAGCTTCATCATGAATGCCTCCTTTGTAATCATTTTGAAATCAATTTCACCGTTATTTTATATTTTATCGCCGAATTTGTCAACCATTCATTGGGTATTTTCCATAAATTCCCATTATCAGAAGGAGCACTAAGCCATGGAACGGAAGGACGACGGAATGCTTCGCGCCGACGTGGCGCTGGTGCGCCGCGGGCTGGCGCCGAGTCGCGAGCGCGCCCAACGGCTGATCGAATCGGGATTGGCAACGCTGAACGGCAAGCCTCTCGCGCGCAGCTCGGCGCGCGTGAGCGATGACGACCGCCTCGACGTGCTCGGCAGCGACCTGCCCTACGTCGGTCGCGGCGGCTTCAAGCTGGCGCACGCGCTGGCGGCGTTCGACGCGAACCCGTCCGGACAGGTCTGCATGGACGTCGGCGCATCCACCGGCGGTTTCACGGACGTGCTGCTGCGCGCCGGAGCAAAATTGGTCTACGCCATCGACGTCGGTTCCGATCAACTCGCGCCGTCGCTGCGGAGCGATCCCCGCGTCGTCAGCATGGAGCATACCAACGCCCGCGCGCTGCGCGCAGACATGTTCCCGCAGCCGCCGAGGTTCGCCGCAATGGACGTATCGTTCATCTCCATTCGCCTCATCCTGCCGTCCGCGCTCGCCATACTCGGTCCCGAAGGGCGGATGATCGCGCTGATCAAGCCCCAGTTCGAGGCTGGTCCTCATCGGTTGGGCAAGAAAGGCGTCGTCAGCGATCCCGCCGTCCACGCCGACGTGCTGCGCGAGATGATCGCCTTTGCGCCATCGCTCGGCTGGCGCATCCGCGCGATCGAGCCCTCACCCATTGCCGGCGGTTCCGGCAACCTCGAATTCCTCGCGGACTTTGTCCCGGATTGCGCGGGCGCGCCGTCCATCGATGAGGCGCGCATTCGCGAGGTCGTCCGCACCGCGCACCGCTCGCTCCGCGACGGTCGCTGAGCGCATCGAACCATGCTCGCTAGGCATGAAATATCATCCAACATAAGCATTCGACATTTTTGCCATTCTGCGATACAATAGAAGCGTCCCGAGAGGGGCGCTGATTTTTTTGAAAGAGGACTGCTTGCGTGAAAAGGGATATGGGCAATGCGCTGAGCTCGAGCGACGCGCGCTCGCGGGCGCTGAACGCGCAGAATCCCAACGTCGCCATGTGGGTGCCCATGTGCACCAACTGGATCAACGAACTGTTTTAAATGTAAATCAAAAGGGAGGGCTTTTTCATGAAATATGCGAAATTGGGCAATCCTGAACTGAACGTCTCGCGAATCTGCATGGGCTGCATGGGGTTTGGCGACGCGGCGAACGGTCAGCACAGCTGGACGATCGACGAGGCGCACGCGCGCGAGATCATCCGTCGCGGCCTGGAGTTGGGCGTCAACTTCTTCGACACCGCCATCGCCTATCAGAGCGGCACCAGCGAGCAGTATCTCGGCCGCGCGCTGCGCGACTTCGCCCGCCGTGACGAGGTTGTGGTCGCCACAAAGTTCCTGCCGCGCAAGCAGGATGAGATCGCCGCCGGCGTCAGCGGACAGCAGCACATCGCCCGCATGATCGACAAGAGCCTCCAAAACCTCGGCATGGACCACGTCGACCTGTACATCTATCACATGTGGGATTATCAGACGCCGCTGCGCGACATCATGGAGGGCCTCAACGGCGCCGTCCGCGCCGGCAAGGCGCGCTACATCGGCATTTCCAACTGCTTTGCCTGGCAGCTGGAAAAGGCGAACGCGCTCGCGGAGCGCGAGGGCTGGGCGAAGTTCGTCTCCGTGCAGGGGCACTACAATCTCATCTTCCGCGAGGAGGAGCGCGAAATGGTTCCCTGCTGCCGCGCGGAAAACATCGCCCTCACGCCGTACAGCGCGCTGGCGGGCGGTCGCCTGTCGAAGCATCCCGGCGAGACGTCGAAGCGTCTGGAACAGGACGCCTACGCCCGCCTGAAATACGACGCCGCCGCTGAGCAGGACGGCGAGATCATTCGCCGCGTCGCCGAACTCGCCGACGCGCGCGGCGTCACCATGACGGAGATTTCGCTGGCGTGGCTGCTGACGAAGGTCACCGCCCCCGTGGTCGGCGCGACGAAGCTGCACCACATCGAAGGCGCGGCGCGCGCCGTCGACCTTGCGCTCAGCGCCGAGGAGATCGCTTACCTCGAAGCGCCCTACGCGCCGCATCGGCTGGTCGGCGTGATGGCGCAGAACACGGCGTCCGCCTCGGGCGAACCGCACGCCTGGTCAACCGGAAATCAGAAAATCTAAGCGAAGTGGAGGCAAACATCGTGGAACTGCATTCGTTGGATCCGGAATTTATGGAGCGTTGGACGCACTTTGCACACGAGGAGGTCGTTCGCGAACCGGGACAGGAGCTCGATCCCCGCACGCGCAGCATGGTCATCCTCGCGGCGCTGATTGGCTGTCAGGGAATCGACGAATACCGCGCGGCGCTGCCGCGCGCGCTCGACGAGGGCCTGACGCCAGTCGAAGTCAAGGAAATCGTCTATCAATCCGTCGACTACATCGGCATGGGACGCATGCGCCCGTTCCTCACCGCCACCAACGACGTCCTCGCCGCGCGCGGCGTGGCGCTGCCGCTGCCGGGACAGGCGACCACGACGATGGACGACCGCCTCGAAAAGGGTGCGCAGGCACAGGCGCAGATCTTCGGCCCGCACATGCTCGAGGCATGGAAAAAAGGTAACGTCAACCGCTGGCTCGCCGCCAACTGCTTCGGCGACTTCTACACCCGCACCGGGCTGACGCTCGCGCAGCGGGAGATGATCACCTTCTGCTTCCTGATGGCGCAGGGCGGCTGCGAGCTGCAACTGATCGCGCACGCAAAGGGCAACATGAACCTCGGCAACGACGCAGCGTTCCTCACCCGCGTGGTATCGCAGTGCCTGCCGTACGTCGGCTATCCCCGCAGCCTCAACGCCATGACCTGCATCGCCAGCGCCGCGCAATGACTCGCGCCGGCATGACAGCTCAAATAAGACAAAAGGCGGAACCGTTCCTTTCCGGAGCGGTTCCGCCTTGCCTGCGCTTATTTCTCAACGGCTTCGACCTTGATGATCTCCTGACCATCGTAATACCCGCAGAACTTGCAGACGCGATGGCTGAGCTTCATCTTCTGGCAACGGGGGCACTTGACGATGCCCGGCGCCGACAGCTTCCAATGCGCGCTGCGGCGGGAGTTCCTCCTCGCCTTGGAGACTTTTCCCTTCGGAGTGGCCATTGTTACACCTCCTCGTCGTTTTCGACAATCGATCGCAGCACCGAAAAGGGATTGCGTTCGTCGTCCCCTTTCCGGCACGTGCAGGAACCCGTGTTCAGATTGACGCCGCACTTTGGGCACAGCCCCTTGCAATCCTCCTTGCAGAGGAAGCGAATCGGCAGCTGCAACACCAGCGCATCCTTGACGGCTTCCGCAAGATCAACGGCATAGCCCTCGAAGGCGTACTGATCCGGGTCGTCGGGATCCGGCTGGCGGGCGAATTCGGCCTGCAGTTCCGCTGCGATGGGAAGGCTGACCGCCTCCAGACACCGCGCACAGCGGGAATGCACCGTCGCCGTCACGATGGCGTCCACGCTGACGGTTTCGCCCGCGCCGACAAACTCGCCTTTGACGGCGATGTCTGCAAAGCGGACAGGATCGCCGAGCACCTCCATCTCCTCGATGCGGGCGTCCGCCTCAAACGGAAACGCCTCGCCGGGGCTCTTCAGTGCGCGGGACACATTCAGCGTCGATGCCAAGTCCATTTCCCCCTAACCTTTGATATTATATACGGTTCCCTGCGATTTGTAAAGTTATTTTTTCGTAGCAATCTCCAGCGTGTCGCGGGCGATGGCGAGTTCCTCGTTCGTGGGGATGACCCAGACCTGCACGCGGCTGTCGTCGGCGGAAATCTTGGCCTCGCCGTGCGCCGCCTCATTGCGCGCGTCGTCGATCTTCACACCCATGAATTCCAGCCCTTCGCACGCCCACTTGCGCGCGCGGACATGGTTCTCGCCGATGCCGGCGGTGAAGATGATGGCGTCCACGCCGCCCATCGCCGCCGCGTAGGAACCAATGTACTTGCGCAGCACGTACGCCCACATCTCGATGGCAAGCTTGGCGTCGGGATCGCCGGCGTCGTAGCGGGCGGTGACGTCGCGCATGTCGGAAGAGCCCGCCAGCGCCTGCAGACCGCTCTTCTTGTTGAGCATGTTCAGGCACTCGCTGACGGTCATGCCCTTGCGGTTGCAGATGAACTCGACGACCGCCGGGTCCAGCGTGCCCGAGCGGGTGCCCATCACGAGGCCGTCCAGCGGGGTCAGGCCCATGGAGGTATCGGTGCACTTGCCGTCCACGCACGCGCTCAGCGACGAGCCGTTGCCCAGATGGCAGATGATGACCTTGTTGCCCTTCGGCAGGTCGAGCAGCTCCTGCGTGCGCGCCGCGATGTAGCGGTGCGAGGTGCCGTGGAAGCCGTACTTGCGGATGTGCAGGTCGGTGTAATACTCGTTGGGGATGGCGTAGCGGTACGCCTTCGGCTCCATCGTCTGATGGAACGCCGTGTCGAACACCGCGACCTGCGGCACGTCCGGCAGCACCTTCTGGCAGGCGCGAATGCCCATCAGGTTGGCGGGATTGTGCAGCGGTCCGAGCGGGATATTCTCCTCGATGGCCTCGATGACCTTGGCGTCGATCAGGCAGGAGGCGGTAAACTTCTCGCCGCCGTGCAGCACGCGGTGACCAACCGCGCCGATCTCGCTCAGGTCGGAGATGACGCCGTGCTCCTTGCCGGTCAGCGTCTTGAGCACCAGCTCCATGGCGGCGTTGTGGTCCGGCAGCTTGTCGATCTCGACCTCGTACTTCTTGTCGGCGTACTTGTGCGACAGGTTCGACTTGTCGCCGCCGACGCCCACGCCGATGCGCTCGACGAGGCCCTTGGCTATGACGGACTCGTCCTTCATGTCAATCAGCTGGTACTTCAGCGACGACGAGCCGGCATTGATGACCAGAATCTTCATTTGCTTTCTCTCCCCGATGCGTAATTGTCGCCGCGCCCGCCGGCGCCTGTGCCGTGCGGGCGCGGATTGGCCTGTCAGCCCTGCGCCTGCGCGGCAGTGATGGCGACGGTAGCGACGATGTCCTCCACGGAGCAGCCGCGGCTCAAGTCGTTGCACGGCTTGGCGATGCCCTGCAGGATCGGGCCGTACGCTTCCGCACCCGCCAGGCGCTGCACCAGCTTGTAGCCGATGTTGCCCGCGTTCAGGTCCGGGAACACCAGCGTGTTCGCGTGACCGGCGACGGCGCTTCCCGGCGCCTTGAGCTGACCGACCTTCTCGACCAGCGCCGCGTCCAGCTGCAATTCGCCGTCGAGCATCAGGTCGGGCGCCATCTCCTTGGCGATGCGGGTAGCTTCCTGCACCTTGGTGACGCTGTCGTGCTTGGCGGAGCCCTTCGTGGAGAAGGAGAGCATCGCGACCCGCGGCTCGATGCCGGCCAGCGCGCGCGCGGAGTCCGCCGCGCCCAGCGCGATGTTCGCCAGCGCCTCGGCGTCCGGATCGATGTTGACCGCGCAATCCGCGAAGATCATCACGCCGTCGTCGCCGTACGCCTTGTTCGGGCACTCCATCAGGAAGCAGGAGGAGACCGTCTTGATGCCGGGCTTGGACTTGATGATCTGCAGCGCCGGGCGCAGCATGTCGCCGGTGGAGTGGATCGCGCCGGAGACGAGGCCGTCGGCGTCGCCCGCCTTGACCATCATCACGCCGTAGTACATCGGGTCCTTGACCAGCTGGGCCGCCTTCTCCTCGGTCATGCCCTTGGCCTTGCGCAGCTCGTAGAGCAGGCTGGCATAGGACGCGCACTTGTCGGACGTCGCCGGATTGATGATCTCGACGCCATCGAGGCTGGCGCCGTTGGCGGCTGCCTTGACCTTCTCCGGGTCGCCCAGCAGCGTCAGCTTCGCCAAGCCCTCGCGGGCAATGA
>CALVPU010000031.1 GCA_944353735.1 uncultured Eubacteriales bacterium
GTGCAGGCGTTCAACATGCGCTCCGAGCACTCGCTGTTCAAGATCGGTCCCTTCTCCAACCGCACCCTCAACGGCGCGGCGCTGATCTCCGTGGCGTTGATGGCGCTGGTGCTGTTCACTCCCGTGCGCGGCGCGTTCGGGCTGATCGCCCTGCCGGCGCAGCTGTACCTGCTCGGCCTGGGGCTGATCTTTGTGCCGCTGCTGGTGATGGAGCTGAGCAAGCTCGTCGGACTGATCCGCCACCCCAGCGCCAAGTGAGCGCAAAAACCCGAACATTGCGGCGCCCCGCTCCGGCAGGGCGCCGCTTTGCGCCGGCACGCGGATTTTTCGGGCATTTGATTTGGATTTGATGCAATTTTCCTCATGATTTGTGCAAATAACCGCAAAAAATGCAGCGGTATGAGTGTGTTGGACCATTTTTGCGGCGGGTTAATTGTTTGTGACGCCGGTAACCTGCGCGTCAAAATCGCCGCTGAAATGCGATGAACGCTCCGGATTTTGGATGTTTTAGCCATATCAATTCATTTGAAATTAACCAAATAGTTTCGAGAAAATGCTTTTCAGACGGCGCGCGGTGGATTATAATGTCGGCGATGAAAGCAAAGGAGGAATTGATTATGAAGCGCAACGAAGGTATGAGAGAACATCGCAGCCTCAATCCTTTCAAGCACATCCGATTCGGTTTTGCTCCCATCGAGGCTGAAGATGAGTTCGCGAACTGCCTGAACGAGGACAACCGCGTGCGCCCGGACTACTTCCGCTGGTTCTGCGGCATGCACGACCTCGAGGAGACGTACGTCTGCCAGGTTCTGTGAACGGCTCGGCGACGAAGTCGCCGCAGATCGCCATTCCCCGCGCAAGGCGCGGAAGATCGACCGGTCCATCCGGCTGGACGCCCCAAAGGCGCCCGCCGCGGGCCGGTTTTTTTGTGCCGGAAAGCGGGCGCGGCAAATGCCGGAAGCGGCAGAGCCGTCCGCGGACGAAGGCGGCGGGTTTGGACGGAAGAGGAGCGGGCAAGCGGCGTTCGCCGGACGGAGGCGGCGAGAGTTGGGAGAAACGATGAGCCGGAAGCGGCAGAGCCGGCCGCGGACGAAGGCGGCGGGTCCGGACGGATGGAGGAGCGGGCAAGCAGCGTTCGCCGGACGGAGGCGGCGAGCGTTGGGAGAAACGACGAGCCGGAAGCGGCAGCCGTCCGCGGGCCGAAGGCACGGCAAATGCAGGAAGCGGCAGAGCCGTCCGCGAACGAAGGCGGCGGGTCCGGACGGATGGAAGAGCGGACGAGCGGCGTTCGCCGGACGGAGGCGGCGAGAGTTGGGAGAAACGATGAGCCGGAAGCGGCGGTTGTTCGCAGGCGGCGGGTTTGGACGGAAGAGGAGCGGGTAAGCGGCGTTCGCCGGACGGAGGCAGCGAAACGTTGGGAAAAACGACGAACCAGAAGCGGCAGAGTCGTCCGCGGGCCGAAGGGCGCGGCAAATGCCGGAAACAGCAGAGCCGTCCGCGGACGAAGGCGGCGGGTCCGGACTGAGGAGGAGCGGGCAAGCGGCGTTCGCCGGACGGAGGCGGCGAAGCGTTGGGAGAAACGACGAGCCGGAAGCGGTAGAGCCGTCCGCGGACGAAGGCGGCGGGTCCGGACGGAAGAGGAGCGGGCAAGTGGCACGGATTGCGGAAGCGACCGGTGCGCGGACGGCCAGGAAGAACCTCGCCACGCTTTTGACGCAAATTTTCCGCAGGTTCAGCCAAAAAGGCGAGAACAGCGTGAACAAAATCGCCCCAGCGCACGTCTAAAAGGCAGAAATTGGCACACGGGTGCCCGAGGAGGCGATTCCATTGGAGGATGCGAAGGACGGCAGGCGTCCCAAACGAGCGTGTGCGCCGCAAAGGTTTTCGCCGCCGGAAGCGTCCGCGCGAATCGCCGCGCCCGGCGCGCCGCACCGCTGAGCGCCCGCAACCGCTCCGTGCCGCGCCGCGCAATCGGTCGCCGCGAAATCCGGCAAGCGCCTGCAACCGTCCCGCGCCGCGAGGCGCGTCAAGCCCGGCAAACAAGTGCTCGCAACCGCTTCGCGCCGTGAGGTGTCATCGGTCACCGCGAAGTCCGGCAGCGCCGCACCATCGGCGGCTGCGCAAGCCCGCGCTGCGAAGCGCGTCAAGCCCGGCAAGCAAGCGCCCGCAACCGCTTCGCGCCGTGGGGCGCCATCGGTCGCCGTGAGGTCCGGCAAACACCTGCAACCGTCCCGCGCCGCGTGCGCAATCAGCTGCCCCTGCGCCATCGGTCACCGCGAAGTCCGGCAAGCCCTCGCCATCAGCTACCGCGCCGTGTCATCGGCGGCTGCGCGCTCCCCCGCGCCTTTGTGCCGGCGGAAGCGACATTCGCGGATCGCGCCCGCGCACTCGCCGCTCCCCTGCCCTTTTCCGCGCGCGCGGGATGTGGTATAATGGAAGCCGCGGGCTTGAACCGCAGGCGACGAAATGGCGGCGATGCGTATGGAACGGGCAATCCTCTGGATAATGGCGCTGGGCGCGGTGGTCGGCGGACTGGACCGGCTGTTCGGCAACCGGCTGGGGCTGGGCGAGCGCTTCGAGGCGGGGTTTCAGCTGCTGGGACCGACGGCGCTGTCGATGGCGGGCATTCTCTGTCTGACGCCGGTGCTGTCGGCGCTGATCGGCGCGATTGCCGAACCGCTGTGCGCGGCGCTGGGCTTCGACCCGGCGATGCTCGCCGGCGTGCTGGCGATCGACATGGGCGGCTATCCGCTCGCCGGGGCGCTGGCGCACGACCCGCGCGTGGGGCGCTATGCCGGCGTGCTGGTGGCGGCGACGCTCGGCTGCACGGTGACGTTCACGGTGCCGGTCGGCATGGGCATGCTCTCCGGCGGCGACCGGCGCTCGTTCGCGCGCGGCATGCTGTACGGTCTGGCGGGGCTGCCGGCGGGACTGGCTGCCGGCGGACTGCTCAGCGGACTGCCCGCCGGCGTGCTGGCGGTGCAGAGCCTGCCGGTGCTGGCGCTGTCGCTGCTGCTGGTGCTGGGACTGCGATTCGCGCCGGAGGGCATGGTGCGCGGCTTTGCGGCGTTCGCCGCCGGGCTGCGGGCGCTGACGACGCTGGGGCTGATCGCCGGTGCGGTCGCGTACATGACGGATTGGGAGATTCCCGGGCTGGCGCCGATCGAGGACGCCATGGCGACGGTCGCGTCGATCGGCGTGGCGATGCTGGGCAGCCTGCCCGCGGCGGAACTGCTGCGGCGGGCGCTGAAGCGACCGCTGGCATGGTTGGGCGCGCGCACCGGCATGAACGCCGCCAGCGCCGCGGGACTGTTGGTGGGCGCGGTGAGCGTGCTGCCGGCGGTGGCGATGCTGCCCGAGATGGACGCGCGCGGCAAAGTGGTCAACGCCGCGGCGATGGTCTGTTCGGCGTCGGCGCTCGCGGCGCATCTCGGCTTCGTCGCCGGCGTGGATGCCGCCATGATCGCGCCGCTGCTGGCGACCAAGCTGCTCGGCGGCGCCGTGGGCGCGGCAGTCGCGCTGCTGGCGACGCGAAGGAATCCTGCGGAGGCATCGCAGGCGGGCTGAAGCTGGGACAGGGGGCTGAAACTGGCGCCGCGAGGAAGTCCCTGAGCGGCGGAATCGGATTGAAGCCGGGACAGGCGGGCTGAAGCGGAGCGCCATGGACAATCGCCGGGCGGCGCGGGCGGGCTGAAGCCGGGACAGACGGGCTGAAGCGGAGCGCCGCGAGGAAATCCCTGAGCGGCGGAATCGGATTGAAGCCGGGATGACGAGCCAAAACGGAGCGCCGCGAGGAAGTCCCTGAGCGGCGGAATCGGATTGAAGCCGGGACGACGAGCCGAAGCGGAGCGCCATGGACAATCGCCGGGCGGCGCGCGCAATCGCGAGAGGTGCAGATGTGGCGAAGTCGCAGCGCCGCGCCAATCGCCGGGCGGCGAGGGCGATCGCGAGAGGTGCAGCTGGGTTGAAACCGGGCGGCGCGGACGGATGGAGGTCGGATGCAGTCGGGCGCGGGCAGCCGCGGTGCGGTTGGACAGGACACACAACGGCAATCATATCAAAATAAAATCATAACTTCTGGACGCGCAAAAACCTTGACGAAACTGTGGTAAAAGAGTATAATATTTCCAAAGGATTGGCAAAGGGGGATTTATCATGAAGAAGCTTCTGGCAGCATTCCTGTGTGCGGCGCTGCTCATCGGCTGCAGCGCGGCGTTCGCCGCGAGCGGCTACATCGTCGCCACCGGCGACGTCAACGTCCGTACCGGCCCCGGCCTTGGCTACAGCACGCTGGGCTCGATCAGCAAGGGCTCCTCGCTGACCTACGCCGGCAGCACGTCGGTCGACTATCGCGGCGTGGCGTGGTACAGCGTCTACTACCGCAACACCACCGGTTGGGTCTCGTCGGTGTGGTCGTCGCTGTACGGCGGCACGTCGGTGGTCCCGCCGCAGACCAGCAGCACGACCTACGTGCGCGCGACCGCCAGCGTCAACCTGCGCAGCGGCCCCGGCACGGGCTATGAGGATATCGGCACGCTCGCGCGCGGCGAACAGGTGCCCTACCTCAGCTCTGCCACGGACAGCCGCGGCAACGTCTGGTATCAGGTGCAGTATTACTCCTACGGCACGGGCTGGGTCATCTCGACCTACGCCGACGTGGTCTACGGCACGTCCTCCGGCGTCGCCGACACGACGACCAACGTTGCCGGCAGCTACGTCAAGGCGACCAACGGCAAGTCCAACCTGCGCACCGGTCCCGGTCTCGGCTATGCCGACGTCGGCACGATGCAGAACGGCGAGACCGCGAGCTACCTGGGCAACTACTCGACCGACGAGCGCGGCGTGGTCTGGTATCAGGTCCGCTTCGAAGGTCAGACGGGCTGGGTCTCCTCCCGCTACACGACGCTGTATTGACGGGCGCTTTGGTCCGGACAGCGCGGCGAACATGAAGGGCGCCCCGACGCAATCGCGTCGGGGCGCTCAGAGCGCTGATAAAGCCTGCAAACGCAAAAATTGCCCCGATCAAAAAGAAATCGGAGGCAATTTTTGCTTCCTTGGATTGCAGACTTTCTCAACGCTCTGTCAGTCCGTTGACTTTGTCGACATCCTGAACGCCCCGACGCGATCGCGTCGGGGCGCTTTGCCGTGCCGCAGAGCGGCGGGAAGGGCTTCCGCGCCGCGAAACGGGCGCGCCGCATCATGCCCGCGCGCGGGAACGCCTTTCCGGCGCTCAGAGCTCGAACTCGTCGTCCAGGGATTCCTCGTCGTCGTCGCCGGCGGCGTCCTCGGAGGTCGCCATGTCCATGGGGATCTCGTTGGGGTTGGCGAGGAATTCGCCGCGCAGCTTCTTTTCGATCTCGTCGAACATCTCCGGATGCTCCTTGAGGTACTTGCGGGCGTTGTCGCGGCCCTGACCGATGCGCTCGCCGTCGTAGGAGTAGAACGCGCCGGACTTCTTGATCATGTCGTGCTCGACGGCGAGGTCGAGCAGCTCGCCCTCGCGGGAGATGCCCTCGCCGAAGAGCATGTCCACCACGCAGGTGCGGAACGGCGGCGCGACCTTGTTCTTGACGATCTTGATCTTCGTGCGGTTGCCGATGATCTCGGTGCCGTTCTTGAT
>CALVPU010000032.1 GCA_944353735.1 uncultured Eubacteriales bacterium
TCGCCGTGCTCGGCTGCGGCGTGGACGTCGCCTATCCGCCGGAGAACGCCGGTCTGGCCGAGCGGATCCTCGACGCAGGCGGCGCGCTGGTCAGCGAATACCCGCCGGGCACGCCGCCCCACGCCGGACACTTCCCCGCCCGCAACCGCATCATCAGCGGGCTCTGCCACGGCACGCTGCTGGTCGAGGGCGCCAAGGGCTCCGGCGCGATGATCACCGTCAATTGCGCGCTCGACCAGGGACGCGACGTGTTCGCTGTGCCCGGCTCGATCTATTCGCCGCTGAGTGCCATGCCCAACCGGCTGATTGTCGACGGCGCCAAGCCCGCAATCTCCGCATGGGAAATCCTCGACTGCTACCGTTGGGCGGAAAAGCCGCGCGACCTGCCGCTGACGCCGCCGACCGTGACGCTCGACGAGGAAGAGGAAAAGATCGTCCTCCCGCTCGCGGAACAGGAACTTTCCTTTGAGGAATTGCGAAATTTGACGCAATTTCCGCCCGCAAAGCTAAATTCCCACTTGACAATGCTGGAACTTCGGGGAATAATAGTAAAAGTGCCGGGCGGAATGTACCGCGCCTATCTGGACGCGCCCGGATTCAATTCGTCCACTTAACCACAACCGGAGGTATCCATGGCTAACGCGAACAAGCTCGTCATCGTCGAATCGCCCGCCAAGGCGAAGACCATCGGCAAGTTCCTCGGACGCGGCTACAAGGTCGAGGCGTCACAGGGACACGTCCGTGACCTGCCGAAGTCCCAGCTCGGCGTCGACGTCGAAAACGGCTTCGAGCCGAAATACATCACCATCCGCGGTCGCGGCGAGATCCTCAGCCGCATCCGCAAGGAGGCGCGCGCCGCCGGCAAGGTCTTCCTCGCGACAGACCCGGACCGCGAGGGCGAGGCGATCTCGTGGCATCTGGCAAACGTGCTCGGCATCGACGCCGGCAGCGCCTGCCGCATCGAATTCCACGAGGTCACGTCCAAGGCGGTCAAGGCGGCGGTCAAGGCGCCCCGCGCCATCAACATGAATCTGGTCGACGCCCAGCAGGCACGCCGCGTGCTCGACCGTCTGGTCGGCTACAAGATCAGCCCGCTCCTGTGGCAGAAGGTCAAGAAGGGCCTGAGCGCCGGTCGCGTGCAGTCCGTCGCCGCCAAGATGGTCTGCGACCGCGAAAACGAGATCGACATCTTCCTGCCGGAGGAATACTGGTCCATCGACGCCAAATTCCAGATCGGCAAGGGCGTGATCTCCGCGCGCTACACCGGCATGGGCGACGAAAAGGCGCCGCTGGGCTGCCGCGCCGACGCCGACAGGGTGCTCGCCCAGTGCGAGGGCGCGCGCTTCGCCGTGCGGGCCATCAAGCGCTCCGAGCGCCGCAAGTTCCCCGCCGCGCCGTTTACCACCTCCAACCTGCAGCAGGAGGCCTCGCGCAAGCTCGGCTTCACCACGCAGAAGACCATGCAGATCGCCCAGCAGCTCTACGAGGGCGTGGAGATTGCCGGCGAGGGCTCGCAGGGTCTGGTCACCTACATCCGCACCGACTCTACCCGCACCGCCGACGAGGCGCTCGAGGCCGTGCGCGCCATGATCGGCGAGAGCTACGGGCCGGACTACCTGCCTGAAAAGCCCAACACCTACAAGACGCGCAAGAGCGCGCAGGACGCCCATGAGGCGATCCGTCCCACCGACATCCATCGCCGCCCCGACGCCGTCAAGGCGTCGCTGTCGCGCGACCAGTTCCGGCTCTACAAGCTGATCTACGACCGCTTCGTCGCCAGCCAGATGACGCCCGCCGTGTACGATACCATGGCGGTGGACATCGACGCCGACAGCGGCGCGCGCTTCCACTTCAACGCCCAGAAGCTGCGCTTCGCCGGTTTTACCGCCGTCTACGAGGAGAGCGCCGACGACGCCCCCGAGGAGGCGGACGCCAAATCGCTGCCCGACCTGAGCGAGGGCATGGCGGCACAGCTGCAGGGACTCGACCCGCAGCAGCACTTCACCCAGCCGCCGCCGCGCTACACCGAGGCGAGCCTCGTGCGCGCGCTGGAGGAAAAGGGCATCGGACGCCCGTCCACCTATTCTCCGACGATCTCCACGATCATCAACCGCGGCTATGTCGCGCGCGAAAACCGCCGCCTGATCCCCACGGAACTGGGCAAGATCGTCAACGACATGATGTGCAAGCACTTCCCGGAGATCGTGGACATCGCCTTCACCGCCGACATGGAAGAGGAGCTCGACGAGGTCGAAGCCGGTCAGATGGACTGGCACCGCGTCATCGCCGAGTTCTACGGTCCCTTCAGCGAGACGCTCAAAAAGGCGGAGGCGAGCATCGAGAAGGTCGCCATCGAGGATCAGGTGTCCGACGTGCCCTGCGAGAAGTGCGGCGCGATGATGGTCTACAAGATGAGCCGCTACGGGCGCTTCCTCGCCTGCCCCAACTTCCCCAACTGCCGCCACACGCTGGCGCTGCCGAAGAACATCGGCGTGCCCTGCCCGAAGTGCGGCGCGGAACTGCTCGAGCGCGTCAGCCGCAAGGGGCGCAAGTTCTACGGCTGCGAGCGCTATCCGGAGTGCGATTTCGTCTCCTGGGACCGCCCGGTCAGGGAAAAGTGCCCCGTCTGCGGCGCGATGATGGTGCTCAAGCGCGGCGCAAAGGACACGATCTACCACGTCTGCACGAACGAGACCTGCCGCCACCGCGTGCAGGTGGAGAACGGAGGTTCGGATGACGCAGAACGCTAACGCCGTGACGGTCGTCGGCGCGGGGCTCGCCGGCTGCGAGGCGGCCTGGCAGCTCGCGAAGCGCGATATCCCCGTGCGGCTGATCGAGATGAAGCCCATGCGCTTCAGCCCGGCGCACCATTCCGAGGGATTTGCGGAACTGGTCTGCTCCAACTCGCTCAAGGCGGAACAGCTGACCAACGCCTCGGGCCTGCTCAAGGCGGAGCTGCGGGCGATGGACTCGCTGATCCTCGCCTGTGCCGAGCAGAACCGCGTGCCGGCGGGCGGCGCGCTGGCGGTGGACCGCGACCGGTTCTCCGCCGCCGTCACGCGCGCGCTGAGCGAGCATCCGCTGGTGACCGTCGAGCACGCCGTCGTGGACGAGGTGCCCGCGTCGCCGGCGATCATCGCCACCGGTCCGCTGACCGACCCGTCGCTGACCGCCGCCATCGAGCGCCTGCCGGGCGCGAAGTCGCTGCACTTCTTCGACGCCGCCGCGCCGATCGTCACCGCCGAATCGCTGGACATGTCGCGCGTGTTCCGCGCCTCCCGCTACGACCGCGGCGCCGATTACCTCAACTGCCCCATGACCGAGGACGAGTACAACGCCTTCTACGACGCGCTCGTCTCCGCCGAGCTGGCGGAACTGCACGACTTTGAAAAGAAGCTCGTGTTCGAGGGCTGTCTCGCGGTGGAGATCCTCGCCGCGCGCGGCAGGCAGACGCTGGCGTTCGGACCGCTGAAACCGGTCGGGCTGGTTGACCCGCGCACGGGAAGGGAACCGTACGCCGTCGTCCAGCTGCGCCAGGAAAACGAGGCCGGCACGCTGTACAATCTGGTCGGCTTCCAGACGCGCCTCAAGTGGGGCGAGCAGAAGCGCGTGTTCTCGATGATCCCGGGGCTTGAACACGCGGAGTTCGCCCGCTACGGCGTCATGCACCGCAATACCTACCTAAACGGTCCCGACATGCTGGTCGCGAACTACGCCTTCAAGTCCGACCCGTTGCTGCGCTTCGCCGGACAGCTGACCGGCGTGGAGGGATACATGGAATCCACCGCCTCGGGGCTGGTCGCCGCCGCCGGTCTCGCCTGCGCGCTTCAGGGGAAACCCGAGCCGGACTTCACCGGGCGCACGGTGCTCGGCGCGCTGGCGCGCCACGTCTCCACCCCCGCGGCAAATTTCCAGCCGATGAACGCCAACTACGGCATTCTGGAGCCGCTCCCCCAGCGCGTGAAGGGCAAGCGCAACCGCTATGAGGCAATGTCCGCGCGCGCCATCGACACATTGACCGAGGTGATTGAGCAGTATGAGTTACGATCGTGAGCCCGCGAGCCTGCTTCGCGGAACGACCATCTGCGCCGTCAAGCGCGACGGCGTGACCGCCGTCGCCGGCGACGGACAGATCACAATGGGTCAGTCCACCATCCTCAAGGGCACGGCGCGCAATGTGCGCCGCATCTACAACGGCCGCGTGATCGTCGGCTTCGCCGGCGCCGTTTCCGACGCCTTCGCGCTGTCGGAAAAGTTTGAGGACAAGCTGACGCAGTATTCCGGCAACCTGCCGCGCGCGGCGGTGGAGCTGGCGCAGGACTGGCGCATGGACAAGGCGATGCGCAAGCTCGACGCCATGCTGCTGTGCGCCGACAGCGAGAACCGGATGCTCGTGTCCGGCACGGGCGAGGTCATCGACGCCGACGACGGCATACGCGCCATCGGCAGCGGCGGCAACTTCGCGCTCGCCGCGGCGCGGGCGCTGTACGAGAACACCGCGCTCTCCGCCGCGGAGATCGCCGG
>CALVPU010000033.1 GCA_944353735.1 uncultured Eubacteriales bacterium
GAGCGATTCGATGTTGTAGCCCTTTCCGGAGAACAGCCGCACGACGCGCGACAGGACGCCCGCCTCGTTGTCCACCAGCACGGCCAGAGTACGCCTTGTAATTGCGTTCATTGCGCTTCCCTCCTCAGTCGATCATGAACTGGGTGATGTGGTCGCCGCCGCCGACCATCGGGCGGACCATCTCGTCCATCCAGATGGCGCAGTCGATGACGGAGCCCCGGTCGCTTTCCAGCGCGGCGTGCAGCGCCTTTTCCAGATCCTCGACGCAGGACACGCGCCAGCCGTTGAGGTTGTACGCCTGCGCGAGCTTGACGAAGTCCGGACCGCGGTCGAGCGTGGTCTGCGAATAGTGGCACTTGTAGATCAGCGTCTGCCACTGGCGCACCATGCCGAGGGTGCCGTTGTTGAACAGCACCGTGATGATGGGCAGCTTGTAGTATTCCTCGGTGCCCAGCTCGTTGCAGTTCATGCGGAAGCCGCCGTCGCCGGTGACGTGCAGCACGGTCTTGTCCGGGTGCGCCGCCTTGGCGCCGATGGCGGCGCCAAGGCCGAAGCCCATCGTGCCGAAGCCGCCGGAGGTGAGCAGCTGACCGGGATAGTCAAAGTGGAAGTGCTGGATCGCCCACATCTGGTGCTGACCGACGTCGGTGGAGACGATCGTGTCCTGCGGCAGGATGCGCGCGATGGACGACAGCACCTGCCCGGGCGTGAGGCGGTCCTCGACGGCGTCGTACTCGGTTTCGGTCTTGAAGGAGAACACGTACTGCTTCCATTCGCTGTGGTCCAGCGGCTGCACGCGCTCGTTGAGCAGCTCCAGCACGCGGCGGGCGTCGCCGATGATGTGGTGGTCGGTCTCGACGTTCTTGTTGATCTCGGAGCGGTCGATGTCGATCTGCACGATCTTGGCGTTGCGCGCGAAGCTCGAGGGCTTCAGCGCCACGCGGTCGGAAAAGCGGCAGCCCACGGCGATGAGCAGATCGCAGGCGTCCACCGCCATGTTCGACGCCTGCGAGCCGTGCATGCCGATCATGCCCGTGGTCAGCCTGTTGCGCCCGCGGAAGCCGCCCGCGCCCATGAGCGTGATGGCGACGGGCGCGTCGATCTTGTTGGCGAAGGCCTCAAATTCCACATGCGCGCGGCTGCGCACCACGCCGCCGCCGCAGATCAGCAGCGGCTTGCGCGATTCGTTGATCATCTCCACCAGCCGGTCGATATCGCGGTGGTCCGGCTCCGGGGCGCGGAAGTTCTGCGAGGAGCGCTGCATCAGCTTGCCCAGCCTGCCGCTGGTGCCGTGCTGGCTGCGCGGCAGGGGCGTGTAGTCGGCAAACTCGGCGGTGACGTTCTTGGGAATGTCCAGCAGCACCGGACCGGGCCGACCGCTGCGGGCGATGGCGAACGCCTCGCGCACCGTGTCGGCGAGGTCGTTGACGTCGCGCACGAGGTAGTTGCACTTGGTGATCGGCATCGTCACGCCGGTGATGTCGACCTCCTGAAACGAATCCTTGCCCAGCAGTCCCGTGCCGACGTTGCAGGTGATGCAGACGATGGGCGAGGAGTCCATATAGGCGGTGGCGATGCCGGTGACCAGATTGGTCGCGCCGGGACCGGACGTCGAAAAGCAGACGCCCACCTTGCCCGTCGAGCGCGCATAACCGTCCGCCGCGTGGCAGGCGCCCTGCTCGTGCGCGGTGAGGATGTGGCGGACGCGGCCCTCGTAGCTGTACAGCTCGTCGTACACGTTCAGGATCGTGCCGCCGGGATAGCCGAAGATCGTATCGACTCCCTGCTCGATCAGGCACTCCATCAAGATCTTTGCGCCGGTCATTCGCATGGTGCAATCCCTCCCTCAATTCTTCGCCCGACCGCGCCGCCGCGCGCCCAGCCGTACAAAAAAGCCTGCGGTCTAAAAGTTAGACTGCAGGCTTGCGATGCGCTTCTTGGAATCGAATTCCGGCGTCCCCATCCACGTCGGGCGCGGCGCCGAATCAAAACGCTTGGCGGTGCAGGACATAACTTTTAGCACTATCCCCGTGCGAAATAATTCGTACAAGCATAATGCCAAGAAGTAGACCCAGAATGCCCGCCATCAGATACGCAACGTTCATTTCGATTCTCTCCACTTCCAGTGAGCGGGAAACCCTCACTTGAGGTTCATTATACCACAGCCCGTTCGCCTTGTCAACGCCCGGCGCGCAAAAAAGCGCTTTCGGTCCGCCGCCCGGGGACGACATTCGCAGTCTGCCCCCGGCGCGCTTTCCAGCAAAACGCGCACAGCAGAAAGCGCAATAGAGCCGCGCCGCGAATTGACCACCGGCGCTTTTCCCGCAGGGCGCAGGCGGCGGGAAACAGCAGCGGAACCGCGGCGCGATCTCAGCGCGTCACCCCGTAGAGCGCGTGGCGCGAGGGCGCGCTGGCGCTCGAACAGATGTGCGCGATCTCAGCGCGTCTCCCCGTAGAGCGCGCGCAGCAGGAAGCGCACGGCGCGGGCGGGCAGAAGCTTGGCGAGCATGGCGCAGCCCTTGTACGTCAGCCCCAGCGAGACCTGCGGCGGCGTGCGGCGGTCAAGGGCGATGCGCGCCACGCGGCGGCCCGCCTCGGCTGCGGACATGCCGCCCCGCTCGTCGCGCTCCATCTTCGCCACGGAGCGCGCGATGCGCCCGCCATAGACGTCGTCGCCGGCGGCAGACTTGCGCCGCGCGGCGGTGAAGCCCGTGCGCGTGTCCCCCGGCATGACGGCGACCACCGAGACGTTCCACGGCGCAACCTCGTTGGCGACCGCCATCGACAGCGCGTTGACCGCCGCCTTGGAGGCGGAATACCACGCCTGAAACGGAATCGGCGCCACCGCCGCCA
>CALVPU010000034.1 GCA_944353735.1 uncultured Eubacteriales bacterium
GTCGCGCCGGTGATTCAGCTGGTGCGCGCGCTGCGCGGCCGGTATCCGATCTTCGGCATCTGTCTGGGGCACCAGATGATCGCGCTGGCCGCAGGGGCCAAGACCTACAAGCTCAAGTTCGGCCCCCGCGGCGGCAACCACCCGGTCCGAACCCTGCGCACCGGGCGGATCGAGATCACCAGCCAGAACCACAGCTACGCCGTGGACGCGCAGAGCGTCGCGGGCACGGGGCTCGAGATCACGCACGTCAACCTGCTGGACGGCACCGTCGAGGGCCTCGCCTGTCCCTCCGACCGGCTGTTCAGCGTGCAGTACCATCCCGAGAGCGCGCCCGGCCCGCAGGACAGCGCCTATCTGTTCGATCAGTTCGTCGCCATGATGAAGGAGGCCAAGACCCATGCCTAAGCGCACAGACATCCACAAGGTTCTCGTAATCGGCTCCGGTCCGATCGTCATCGGCCAGGCCGCGGAGTTTGACTATGCCGGCACGCAGGCGTGTCTGGCGCTGCGCGAGGAGGGCTACGAGGTCGTGCTCGTCAACTCCAACCCCGCCACGATCATGACCGACACGACCATCGCCGACAAGGTCTACATGGAGCCGCTGACGCTCGAATTCCTGTCGAAGATCTGCCGCTACGAGCGCCCGGACGCCATCGTGCCCGGCATCGGCGGGCAGACCGGCCTGAACCTCGCCATCCAGCTGGAGAAGAAGGGCGTGCTCGAGGAGTGCCAGGTCGAGCTGCTCGGCACGTCGAGCGAATCGATCGAGATGGCGGAGGACCGCGAGAAGTTCAAGGAGCTCTGCCATCGGCTGGGCGAGCCGGTGCTGCCGTCGATCATCACGCATTCCGTCGAGGAGGGCGTCGCCGCAGCGGCGGAGATCGGCTATCCGGTCGTGCTCAGGCCGGCGTTCACGCTGGGCGGCACGGGCGGCGGCTTTGCCGACAACGAGGCGGAGCTGCGCGAGATCATGAAAAACGCATTGAAGCTGTCGCCCGTCGGGCAGGTGCTGGTCGAGAAGAGCATCAAGGGCTTCAAGGAGATCGAATACGAGGTCATGCGCGACAGCAACGACACGGCGATCACTATCTGCAACATGGAAAACATCGATCCCGTCGGCATCCACACCGGCGATTCGATCGTCGTCGCGCCGAGCCAGACGCTGACGAACAAGGAATACCACCTGCTGCGCGACAGCGCGCTGAAGATTATCCGCGCGCTGAAGATCGAGGGCGGCTGCAACGTGCAGTTCGCGCTCGATCCGGAATCGTTCCAGTACTACCTCATCGAGGTCAACCCCCGCGTGTCGCGCTCCTCGGCGCTGGCGAGCAAGGCCAGCGGCTACCCGATCGCGCGCGTGTCGGCAAAGATCGCCGTGGGCATGACGCTCGACGAGATCCAGATCGCCAACACGCCGGCGAGCTTTGAACCGACGCTGGACTACGTGGTCACCAAGATGGCGCGCTTCCCGTTCGACAAGTTCGCCAGCGCATCCAACCACCTCTCCACGCAGATGAAGGCGACCGGCGAGGTCATGAGCGTCGGTCGCACGATCGAGGAGAGCCTGCTCAAGGCCGTGCGCTCGCTGGAGATCGGCGTCAACCACCTGCACATGAGAAAATTCGACGAGCAGGACACGCAGGCGCTGACCGACTACATCGCCATCGGCACCGACGACCGCATCTTCGCCATCGCCGAGCTGCTGCGGCGCGACGTCGATCCGCGGGTGATCGTGCGCCAGACGAAGATCGATATGCTGTTCATCGACAAGGTGCGCAACATCGTGCAGTGCGAGCGCATGCTGCGCGAGCAGCCCGGCGACCCCGGCGCGCTGCGCTTCGCCAAGCGCATGGGCTTCGGCGACGTTGCCATCGCCCATCTCTGGGGCTGGACGGAGGACGAAGTCTTTGCCATGCGCAAGCGCGAAAACCTCTTCCCCGTGTACAAGATGATCGACACCTGCGCCAGCGAGTTCGAGAGCTACATCCCCTACTTCTACGCGACCTACGAGGAAGAGAACGAGTCCATCATCTCGGACAAGCGCAAGATCGTCGTGCTCGGCTCCGGACCCATCCGCATCGGACAGGGCGTGGAATTCGACTATTCCACCGTCCACGCGATCAAGACGATCAAGGCGTCCGGCTATGAGGCGATCATCGTCAACAACAACCCGGAAACCGTCTCCACCGATTACACGACCTCCGACAAGCTCTACTTCGAGCCGCTGACGCCGGAGGACGTGATGAACATCATCGAGCTGGAAAAGCCCGAGGGCGTCATCGCCTCGCTGGGCGGACAGACGGCGATCAACCTCGCCGGTCCGCTGACGCGCCGCGGCGTGAAGATCATCGGCACCGACATGGCCGCCATCGAGAAGGCCGAAAACCGCGATGCCTTTGAAAAGGTGCTCGAAGAGCTGCACATTCCGCAGCCGCGCGGGCAGGCGGTGACGAACATCGAAGACGGCGTGCGCGTCGCCGCCGAGATCGGCTATCCGGTGCTGGTGCGCCCGAGCTACGTGCTCGGCGGTCGCGCGATGCAGATCGTCGCCGGCGAGGCGGCGCTGCGGACCTATCTCAGGAATGCCGTGGAAATCAACGAGGATCAGCCGGTGCTGGTGGACAAGTACATCAGCGGCAAGGAGCTGGAGGTCGACGCCGTGTGCGACGGTCGCGACGTGTTCGTGCCCGGCATCATGGAGCTGGTCGAGCGCACGGGCATCCACTCCGGCGACTCCATCAGCGTCTATCCCACCTTCTCCGTCTCGCCGAAGGTCAAGGGCACGATCCTCGAGTACACGAAGAAGCTGGGCCTCGGCATCGGCATCGTCGGCCTGTACAACATCCAGTTCATCGTCGACAAGTCTGAGAACGTCTACGTCATCGAGGTCAATCCGCGCTCGTCGCGCACGGTGCCCTTCCTGAGCAAGGCAACGGGCTATTCGCTGGCGGACATCGCCACGATGGTCATCCTCGGCAAGTCCCTCAAGGAACAGGGCTTCTTTGAGATCTATCCGCCGGAGCGCAAGTACTGGTATGTCAAGGTGCCGGCGTTCTCGTTCTCGAAGCTCTCCGGCATGGACAACTACCTCTCGCCGGAGATGAAGTCCACCGGCGAAGCCATCGGCTACGACAGCTCGCTGACGCGCGCGCTGTACAAGGCGCTGATCGCCTCGGGCATGAAGCTCGCCAACTACGGCACGATCTTCGTCACCATCGCCGACGGCGACAAGGAAGAGGCGCTGCCGCTGATCCGCCGCTTCTACAACATGGGCTTCAACATCGAGGCCACGCGCGGCACGGCGCGCTTCCTCAAGGAGCACGGCATCCGCACGCGCACCAAGCGCAAGCTCAGCGACGGCAGCGACGAGATCCTCGAGAGCATCCGCAAGGGCTACGTGACCTACATCATCAACACCCGCGAGTACGATGACAGCAACGAGGTCAGCGACGGTTACCAGATCCGCCGCTGCGCCTCGGAGAACAACGTCAACGTGTTCACCGCGCTGGACACCGTGCGCGTGCTGCTCGACGTGCTCGAGGAGACGACCATGACGATCTCCACGATCGACGCCGCCGGGCGGTGAGAGGAGAGGTTTCACCCATGGATTTGGAAAGGGCGCTTCGCGATCAGCTGCGCGAAGGGGAAAAGCTGCTCTGGTCCGGCGCACCCGAGCCGGGACTGCACCTTCAGCCCGGCGACGGCGTCCGGATTCCCTTCAGCCTCGCATGGTGCGGCTTCGCCCTGTTCTGGGAATTTTCGGCAATCACTTCGAGCACGTCGCTCCTCTTTCCCGTATTTGGCGCATTCTTCGTCGCCGCGGGGTTGTACTTCGTGTTCGGGCGCTACCTCCACGCGGCATGGCTCGCCGCAGGCACGCGCTACGCCGTCACCGACCGGCGCGTGCTGTTCCTCACGCGCAAGGGCGTTCGGTCGCTGTACATCGCAAAGCTGTCGGGCGTGGAAAAGAAAGAAAAGCGCAATGGCTTGGGCACGGTCTTCTTTCAGACGCCCGGGCTGCCGGCGCAGTTTCGGTCCAGATCCCGCTTCGATATGCTTGCGGAGCCCGACGCGTTCGTCAACATCCGCGATTGCGACCGGGTTTGCCGCCTGATCGAGTCCATCACGGCCCATTAAACGCAATCTCGCCGCAAGGAGGCTTTCATGAAACAGGGCATCTTTGAAATCGCTTCGACCCGAAGGCTGGCGCCGGGGACGTTCGAGATGAACCTCGCCGGCGATACCTCGGCGATCACCGCGCCGGGACAGTTCGTCAACATCCGGTTGGACGGCCTTTTCCTGCGCCGGCCGATCTCCGTGTGCGACTGGTCTGACGGCGAATTGACGATTCAGTACAAGGTCGTCGGGCGCGGCACGCGCGCCATGTCCGAGCTTCGCCCCGGCACAAGGCTTGACCTGCTGACCGGCCTCGGCAACGGCTATACCATCGATGGCTGCGGTGAGCGCCCACTGCTCATCGGCGGCGGCGCGGGCGTGCCCCCGATGATCGCGCTGGCAAAGGCGCTGCTCGCCGCGGGCGCGAAACCCACAGCGGTGCTCGGCTTCAACCGCGAGAGCGAGGTCTTCGACGTCGACCGCTTCGAAGCGCTGGACGTGCCGGTGGTGCTCTGCACCGCCGGCGGCAGCCGCGGCGTAAAGGGCTTCGTCACCGACGGCATGAAGGCCGCGGGCGCGTACACCTACACCTACGCCTGCGGTCCCGAGCCGATGCTGCGCGCGGTCTACGGTCTGTCCACGGCAGACGGACAATACAGCTTTGAGGAGCGCATGGGCTGCGGATTCGGCGCCTGCATGGGCTGCTCGTGCCAGACCAGGTACGGCGCCAAGCGCATCTGCAAGGACGGTCCCGTACTGCGAAAGGAGGAGATCGTGTGGTAGACACGCGCGTCACGCTGTCCGGCTGGACGCTGGACAATCCGGTTATCCCCGCCAGCGGCACGTTCGGCTACGGCTATGAGTTCGCCGAGCTGTACGACATCAACGCGCTGGGCACGTTCTCGTTCAAGGGAACGACGCTGCACCCGCGCTTCGGCAACCCGACGCCGCGCATCGCCGAGTGTACGGCGGGCATGATCAACGCCGTGGGGCTGCAAAATCCCGGCGTCGACAAGGTGATTTCCGAGGAGCTGCCGAAGCTGAAGGCGTGCTTTCACAAGCAGGTCATCGCCAACGTCAGCGGCTTTTCGGTGGACGAATACGCCGAGTGCGCGCGGCGGCTGGACGGCGAGGAACAGGTCGGCCTGATCGAGCTCAACGTCTCCTGCCCCAACGTTCACGGCGGCGGCATGGCCTTCGGCACGCAGCCGGAAGCCGCCGCGGAGGTCACGCGCGCGGTCAAGGCCGCGTGCAAAAAGCCGGTCTACGTCAAGCTCTCGCCGAACGTGACCGACATCGCCGCCATCGCGCGCGCCTGCGAAGCCGCCGGCGCGGACGGCCTCTGCCTCATCAACACGCTGCTGGGCATGCGCATCGACCTGCGAAGCCGCAGGCCGGTCATCGCCAACACCATGGGCGGCTTCTCCGGCAGCGCGATCTTCCCCGTGGCGCTGCGCATGGTCTGGCAGGTCTACGAGACCGTGTCCATCCCCATCATCGGCGTCGGCGGCGTTTCCTCCGCCGAGGACGTGATCGAGATGATGCTCGCCGGCGCGACCGCCGTCGAGGTCGGCGCGGCGAACCTCGTCGAACCCTTTATCTGCCGCGACATCGTGGAAAAGCTCCCCGAGGTCATGGCGCAATACGGCATCGAATCCCTTACTGACATCATAGGAGGCGCGCATTCATGAAACGAGACGTCATCATTGCCTGCGACTTTGCCGACCGGACTTCCACGCTCGCGTTCCTCGACCGATTCACCGACGTCAAGCCGTTCGTCAAGATCGGCATGGAGCTGTTCTACGCCGAGGGCCCGGAGATCGTCCGCGAGATCAAGCGCCGCGGGCACAAGATCTTCCTCGACCTCAAGCTGTGCGACATCCCGAATACCGTCATGAAGGCGATGGCGGTGCTCAGCCGGCTGGACGTGGACATGGTCAACCTGCACGCCTTCGGCACGATCGAGATGATGCGCGCCGCGCTGAAGGGCCTGACCCGCCCTGACGGCACGCGCCCGCTGCTGATCGCCGTGACGCAGCTGACCTCGACCTCGCAGGAGCGCATGGAGCGCGACCTGCTGATCGAAAAACCCCTCGCCGACGTCGTCATCCACTACGCCAAGTGCGCCCGCGAGGCCGGACTGGACGGCGTCGTCTGCTCGCCGCTCGAGGCCGGCTCGGTGCACGAGGCGTGCGGCGCGGACTTCTTGACCGTCACGCCGGGCGTGCGCTTCGCCGGCGGCGACGCGGGCGATCAGGTGCGCGTGACCACGCCGGCGCGCGCGCGGGAGATTGGCTCCTACTACATCGTCGTCGGCCGCCCGATCACCGCCGCGGACGACCCCGTCGCCGCCTACCGCCGCGC
>CALVPU010000035.1 GCA_944353735.1 uncultured Eubacteriales bacterium
TTTGAGCCACAGGCCCCCCCACGGGAGAGAGGCCCACTCTTTCGCTACACGACGTCCACTCGCGCTATTTCAATCCACGCTCCCCGCATGGGGAGCGACCCCGTGCCGCTCCACGAGATGACATTCGCGCCCGATTTCAATCCACGCTCCCCGCATGGGGAGCGACGGTTGGATATGGCCTTTTCCATCGCTTCGGCGATATTTCAATCCACGCTCCCCGCATGGGGAGCGACAGGCGCTCGGCGTCGGCGCGGACGTGTACTATGCATTTCAATCCACGCCCCCCGCATGGGGAGCGACCCGTTTTGCAGGATCGCTTTCCCTGCAATGGTCATTTCAATCCACGCTCCCCGCATGGGGAGCGACACATGACGGGCACGTCGACGTGCAAGCCATCGACCATTTCAATCCGCGCTCCCCGCATGGGGAGCGACCAGCCCAGCCCGCCGCCGCCAAACATCGCGAAGATATTTCAATCCACGCTCCCCGCATGGGGAGCGACACAGTTCTTCCGGCGCAAGGCTCTCCGCCGCGCCCTATTTCAATCCACGCTCCCCGCATGGGGAGCGACGCACGTCGTCGCGCAGGCTGTCCGTGCCTGCTGAATTTCAATCCACGCTCCCCGCATGGGGAGCGACAGCAATTTTCCCCAAAACAAATGAGACCGTTTTGGAGAAAATTGCGGGTTGGTTGGGGAGTTGAGGGAGATTTTTGGGGAAAAGGTCGGTTGGGAGGAGTGGGAAGCGGGAAAAAGCGGCGTTACGGGAGCCATTTGGCGTGCGAACCTCCCGGGGAATTCCCGTGTGCTTGACGTTCGCGCACCTGTTTGGCGGCGTTTGGACATCGGTGCCGGTCGCTTCGAGGCAGTCCTGCGTTCGGATAGCGGCAGGCGAGCATTCCCTGCGCCACTCGTTTGCAGCCAGAATCGCGAGACCGGCGTCATCGCGTTCGCAAGAGCGAGCGTTCACTGAGCCGTGCGCCAGCAAACCGAATGATAGCTGAACGGCAGTGTGCTTGACGTTCGCACGCCTGTTTGGCAGCGTTTGGACATCGTTGCCGGTCGCTTCGAGGCAGTCCTGCGTTCGGATAGTGGCAAGCGAGCATTCCCTGCGCCACTCGTTTGCAACCAGAATCGCGAGACCGGCGTCATCGCGTTCGCAAGAGCGAGCGTTCCCTGAGCCGTGCGCCAGCAAACCGAATGATAGCTGAACGGCAGCGAGCATGTACACGTCTCTTCCCTCGGGACGCGGCAGGTGCCAGCCTTTGCATGTGCGATGGCCTCGCATTCAACACCGCTTCGTACAGGCGGTTTGTTGGACGATGCTCCTGCACGCGCAGCATTCGGCAGTACGGACGCTCTGTCGTCCCGAGCATTCGCCCTGCGGCAAAGTTTGGGCGCGTGCTTACAGACCGCGGAATAGCGTGGCATGCAGCTGGACGGTGCGATTCGAGTGCCCTCGAGAATGCGCGGGCAGGCGCCGTCTGTGCGCCTGAGCGCATCCACCAATTCGAGTGCCTTCGAGAATGAGGAACCAGCACGTGCTTCGCGTGAAGCGGCTCGCACGCTATGCGCTAGGTTTCCCGCGTCCCGCGTTGTCTGTTTGGACTTCAGCGATGTATGCGCGCAGCCGTCCCGAGCGTTCGCCTGCGGCAAAGCTCGGGCACGCACTTACAGACTGCGGAATGGCATCTGCGGAATATGCGGCGATCATGAAAAAACGCATCGTGCATGTGCCTACAGATCGCGAAATGTCATGGCGCGCAGCCGCGGACGGTGCGATTCGAGTGCCTTCGAGAATGTGCGGGAAGGCGTCGTCCGTGCGCCTGAGCGCCTCCGCCAATTCGAGCGCCACGAGAATGCGCGGGCATGCGCGCCGGAACGCGCTCTGTGCGAAGCGGCACGCGTGCTATGCGCGAAGCGCGTTGCGCTTGTCCGTTTGGGAACCGCGCGCTTCAGCGGCAGCTTCTCGCGGAGTTTTGCCTTCCGCGGCACGGCGCTCGTAGATCCCGCAGTTTTCGCGTGCTGCCATACGCTGTCCGGTCGTTTTGCCTTCCGCGGCACGGCGCTCGCAGCTCCGGCAAAAATACCTCCCGTCAGGGCGCGCAAGTCGGTTTCTGTCCGCGGCGGCGCCTCGCGTGCACCCCGCCAGGACGAGCGAACGCGGCACCTGCTGAGCTTGACGTGCGAGATATGCGGCTCCTTGCGCGCCTTTACAGGATGAGGGGATCTTCCGGCATGTACGTCTGCTTGCAGCCAAAGTGCTCGATCTTGTTCTCGTACCGATTGCCCAGATAGTAAAACCGCAGGCTGTCGCGCCTTTCGTCCATGATCTCCAGCAGCTTTGCCTGCAGCATTCTGCACTGCGCCGCGTCCAGCAGGCACTCGAACACGGAGTTCTGCACCCGCTGCCCGTAGTTGACGCACTGCTTGGCGATCTGCCTCAGCCGCCTGCGCCCGGCGGCGTCCTCGGTGTTGACGTCGTAGGTGATCAGAACCAGCATAGTCGCCTCACTTCCACAAAAAGGGCGGATAGCCGTCCAGGTCGCCGCGCAGCGTTCGCGCCAGCAGCAGCGCCTGCACGTAAGGCACCAGTCCCCAGGGGATCTTTTCCTTGAGGTAGGGATGCGTGATGGTTTCCTGCTTGCGCTCCTGCCAGCGCTTGAGGAAGGCGCGGCGTCCGGCGTCGCCGAGGAGGACCGCGCCGCTGCCGCGGAAGTCGAAGTCGGCGCGCCCGACCACGCGGTTGTTGATGAGCGTGAGCACGAAGCGGTCTGCCAGACAGGGGCGCAGTTCCTCCATCAGGTCCAGCGCCAGCGACGTCCGTCCGGGGCGGTCGCGGTGGAGAAAGCCCACGTAGGCGTCCAGCCCCACGCTCTCCAGCGCGGAAGCGCAGTCGTGTGCCAGCAGGCTGTAGGCGAAGGACAACATGGCGTTCACCGGGTCCAGCGGCGGTCGGCGGTTGCGCGTCTGAAAGGAAAACAGCGTCCGGTCGCCGAGAATCTGCTGCGAGAAGGCGCCGAAGTAGACGGTCGCCGCCGCGCCCTCCAGTCCGCGCAGGCCGTCGAGGGAATCCGCTTCCGCGATCTGCGGCAGCAGGCCCTTCAGGTGGGCGGAGGCATCCGCCAGCGCCGCGCCGTCCACGCGCAGGGCGTGGTCGCGCAGGGTACGCTCGAGGCTCCAGCGGGCGTTGTAGACCTTGCCGAACACCATGGCGCGCGCCAGAAGGCAGCAGGGCGCAGGAGCGTCGGCGGCGCGGTACTGCGCGCGGCGCAGCAGCACGTTGCCCGAGCTCTCGCCGTTGACCCGCGCCAGAAAGCGCCCGCGCGGCGTGCAGAACGCCAGAGCGATGCCGCGGCTGGCGCAGGCGCCCATGAAGGCGGGCGAGGCGCCGGAATAGGAGAACGAGAGGATGCCGTCGAGCGTGTGCAGGGGATAGCGCGCCACCTCCTGCCGCTCGCGGTTGGCGACCACATTTTCGCCGTCCAGCGTCAGGTAGATGTCCTCGCTGGTGATGAACAGCGTGTTCAACAGATGTCTCATGGCGCTTCCTCCATGGCGCGGCGCAGGTAGTCCGCCACGCTTCCCCGGCGGGCTGTCTGCGGCAGGCACAGGTCCTTGAGGGAGCACGCGGCGCACGCCTTGGTCGGCTTGGCCTTGGGGGTGTAGCCGCGGCGGGCGTACTGGCGCATCTCTTCGGCGCAATCGCGGACGGTCTGACGCAGCTCCGGCGTGAACTCCACCACGGTGCGCCGGCGGGGCTCGCCGTAGAACAGCGCGCCCTGCGGCACGGCGCAGCAGAGCATCTCCTCGAGGCACATCGCCTGCGCGCACAGCTGCAGTTCGTCGGCGCAGTGCTCCTTGGGCTTGCCGCGCTTGTACTCCACGGGATAGGGCAGCCACAGCCCATCCTCGCCGCGCAGGGGCACGCCGCCGGCATCGGCATGGAACTCCACCACGTCGCACTGGCCCGTGAGCCCCAGCGCCGGGGAGGCGACGGCGAGTCCGCGCAGGATGAGCATGCCGTCCCGGCGTTCGCGGGCGGCTTCGTCGTGCGCCTTGCGGTGCAGCAGATTGCCCTCCACCGTGCGCAGGTTGTCCTGCCACTGGTTTTCGACGTAGATCAGTGCCCATTGCCGCCGGCAGAAGGCGAAGTGCTGCAGGCCGGACAGCTGCAGCAGGTCCTCGTCGCGATAGAAGGTCACCCCATGCGCGTGCAGGTGATGCCGGCGGGGAGAGCGGCGTCGTCCACGGTGACGGCGTAGTCGGAGAAGGCGCGCGCGGGAGAAGTGTCTCCGGGATCGCGGCGGACGACCTTCACGGTGTCGAAGAGGCGCCATGCCGGCGCGCAGCCCAGCTCGCTGTCGTGCTTGAAGACGATCAGGTCGCGCACCGCCATCTTGCCGCGCGCGGCAGAGTGGTCGTGCTCGAACATGTTGCGGATGGCTTCCCACAGGAGCGCCAGATCCTCCTCGGAGAAGCCGGTCGTCTTGCGCGCCAGGTTAGCGGAGATATAGCCTTCGCAGCGATAGAGGCCGTAGGGGACGATGTACTTGCGCCCCATTTCCGTGTCCTTCTGCTCGGCGTCCGCCTCGGTGGTGATGGCGACGCGGGTGATGGTCACCTCCTGCGGCAGCACGGGCTCGATGCTGCGGGCGAAGCCCAGCTGCACCGGTCCGCGCACCTGACCGCTGTTGAGCGCGCCCTTGACCATGGTGGTCATGACGGCGCCGAAGGTGCGGATGTCGAAGAAGTTGCGGCACATGAAGTCACGCACGGTGCGGTCGACGTCCGCGCCCTGTTCGCGCTTTTCCTTGACCTTCTTCTTCAGTTCGTCGGACTTGAGGCCGGCGGCGTTCTCGATGCCGGCTGCGCGGAAGCCCTCGTTGTCGCTGCGGTTGAGGGGTACGTTGTCCTTGACGTAGATGCGGTAGCCCGGCGCGTCCTCCTTGACCGTCTCCACGTAGTTGCGGATCTTGCGCTTCAGGCACACGTCAGTGACGATGCCAAGTCCGGTTTCCGGGTCCTCGCGCGGCATGTTGCCGGCGTCGGGGTCGCCGTTGGGGTTGCCGTTTTCCACGTCGAAGAGGATGACGAATTCGTAGCGGTTCTTGATGACGTCGGACATGTCAGTTCTCCTCCTTGTTCTTCGGCTGATAGCGCGCCTGCGTTTCATGGTAGTAACCGAGCTGGAACGAGCCCTGCTGGGCGAGGTTCAGGCGGACGGGGTAGTTTTCGCCGAGGCGGCCCAGAAGGTCGGCGATCTGCTTGTCGTAGACCTTGAACAGCCCGCTGTTGCTGCGCAGCTTCTTCATGTGCTTCTGCGCGAGATTGATGAGGGTGGGGAAGACGTTGGCGGGCGTCGCGGCGGCGGCGTTGAAGTAGCGGTCCTTGATGGTGGCCTTGATGTTGGGATTGGCGGAGCGCTGGCAGTTCTCCAGCACGGAGAAGAGCCGGCCCAAGGTGTACGGGACGTTGGTGCTGCCTTCGTTGAGGGACACGGTCAGGACCTCCTTCGGTACGTCTGGATGGGGATGTCTTCGGTAATAGGCCTTGATGATCGCCGCCCGTCCCCGCGTGATCGCTCGCTCTGCGCGGATGCGCAGCACCACGCCGTTGAGCAATGTGGCGGGATAGGGCGTGCGGGTGAGGATGGCGCGCAGCGTCTCGCCCGCCAGTTCCGGCGCGGGCTGCTTGTCGCGGGCGTTCTGGTTCACCGTCTCGCTCAGCAGCTTCCAGAGCGGAATCGTCTCAAAGGTATCGTAGTTCGGGCGGACGATCTCCAGATCCTCCTGATGCGCCTGCACGTTGCGCAGAAATTCGCCGAAGCTGTTGCGCAGGAAGAAGCGCACCGACAGGCGGGCGGCGTTGGGCGACAGGCCGAGGACGTAAAAGTCCATGTTTGGGTCCAGCAGCGCCGTCTGAAACGCCACCGTCTCGCCCCGGCACAGGCGCTCGACCATGCGGCGCAGCTCGCCCTCATCGTAGGCGCCGCCGGCCTGTCCCATGCACGACCAGCCGAACAGCGTCTGGTAGAAGTCGCCGCCGCCGCGCGCCCAGCAGACCACCGAGGCGTCGCCGATGCGAGAGACGTGCTCGCGGTCGGCGAGCAGGTGGTTGAGCGCGGCGGTGTAGGCGAAGGCGGCGTACTTGCCGGTCGGGGCGTTGAGGTTTTGCTCCTTTCCGTAGGAGCAGAAGGCGGGCGCGTTGAAGGACACCAGCGCCGCGCCCGTCGCCTGCGCGCCGGCGACGTTCTTGATGGCGGGGTGGATCTTTTCCACCGGCCCCACTTCGCCGGTCACCAGACAGATGCCCCGCGGGCCGTCGCCTGCCGCGTTGTAATAGGTCTCCCATGCCTGCCGCACGGCGGGATCGTCGTGGACGAAGCCCGCGTCGGTGCGGAAGATCATGTTGGCGCCGGCGAGAATGTCGTCGAGCGCGTCCGCCAGAGCGGGGTGCGCGCGCGCCGCTTCCGGCGACCACGTGCGGAAGAATGCAAGCACCGCCCGTGCGGCGGGCGAATCCACGCTTCCGAGCAGCTGTTCGTGGAGCGCCCGGGCCGTCTCGAAGCATTTTCGCGAGCGCTCGGGCTTGCCCTTGCCGTCGATGCCGAGCAGGTAGCTGGAATTGTCGCACAGGAAGTTGGCGGCGGGGCTGAGCGTGCGCTTGACCGGCGCGGGCAGGGAAAATACGCGCGGCGCCAGTGCCGTCTTCTTTCCGCGCACCTGCTCCGTCTGCACGGAGATCACGTGCTGCAGCGCGCCGTCTGCGCCGATGCAGAGGGCGAAGGAGACCTTTACCGGTCCCCAGCCGGGCGCGGCGATCTTGCCCTGCCGCTCCAGCGCGCGGTAATAATCGGTGAGCGCCTGCAAGATCATCCCCGCACCTCCCCGCTGTCGCGCGCCGGGACATGCAGCACGCCGTCCTCCAGCTTGCCGCGGAAGAACAGGGGTCTGATGTCCTGCGGGTCCGAATAGTCCATGTCGTAGAGCATCCAGCCCAGATCGCGCGTGCCGCGCAACTCCTCCGGGCAGGGCGGCGGCGCGTCGCACCACTTGAAGTGGGCGGGGAATTCCCGGCAGCCGAAGCAGGGCTGGTGGTAGAACTGCCCTTTGCGGATGCGCCGCTTGACGATGTCCTGAAACTTTCCCTCGCTGTCGCCCGGCGCAGCGCGGTCCGGCAGGAAGTCGAAGTGCGCCTCGATGACGTAGCGCACGTCCCGCAGCAGCAGCGCGGCACGCTGCTGGATGTCGTCGGAGGTGCACAGGTAGAGGTCGGCGGCGCCGCGCTTCATGGCGGTGTGCGCGGCGTTGGCGGAAATGGTGGACTTGACCTCGTTGCGCCGCAGGTTGCTGAAGCGAATCGGCGCGCATACGCGGATGCGGTCGATCACCCAGCGCAGTCCCGGGTGCCAGTAAATGGCCTCGATCAGACCGCGCGCGGCGGACGGAGTCATCACATCGTAACTCACACGCTCGACTTTCAACTCGGGACGGTTGTAGAGGGCATAGTCCCCCCAGACCTCCAGAGAGATTGGCATGGGCGTTCACTCCTTTCGATGCGTCGGAAGCGTGTGGGGCGGGTGCGCCGCCCCAGAAGGTATCCTGGAGATTCGCTGCTCGCGCCTGAGGATATACGTATAATACCATAACCGGATGAACTTGTCAATATTTATTTGTCGTTTCAATAAATAATTTGACGCGGCGGGAAGATTCCGATATAATACCAGCGTCAGGGAATCCCTGTGGATTGAAATATTTGCCGTTTGAACGACACGGAGAGGCTCGGAGGCTGCGCGTACAGTTCCGAGCCTTTCTCTGCGCTAGAGGAAAAAATCCTCGACGTCGCTCTCCGCCTTCGGGGAGAGCCCGGTTTCCGCACTGTAGAGATCCAGCCGGCGCAGCGCGAAGGCGCCGCCGTCCAGATGTTCGATCGCGCCCGCGCGGTCGAGCGCGCCGAAGTGGTGCTCGTAGATGGACACGCCGTAGCGTCCCAGCCGGCGGTACAGCTCGCGGCTGCATTCTCCGGCGCGCAGACAGTCCACCAGCGCCTTTCCCTCGCCGATGGGGACGTACACGGTGACCGTGGGACTTTCGATGAGGTGGAAGCGTTCCGATACGGTTCGGAAGGGAAACCTCCCCGACTCCATCAGCGGCAGGATGCCGTGAATGTCCTGCGCCTCGTCGCCCTTGAGGTCCAGCAGGGCGCTGAAATAGGCGTGGACGGCCTCGCGGGAGCCGATGTCCTCGAAGCGCTCCAACACCATCCGCCCCGCGCCGATGGCAGTTTCGAAAAGGCGCGGCGGGCGCCCTTCCCCTTGGAAGAGCGCGACGACGCTTTCTTCCGGTTTGCGTTTTCCTTCGCGATTGCATCGTCCCGCGGCCTGCAATAGCGAATCCAGCCCCGCTTCCTCGCGGTAGACCGCCGGGAAGTCCACGTCCACGCCCGCCTCGATCAACGACGTCGATACCACGCGGCAGGGCAGGCCCTGCGCCAGTCGGCGGCGCACTTCGTCCAGCACGGCCTGAC
>CALVPU010000036.1 GCA_944353735.1 uncultured Eubacteriales bacterium
CCCCGCGCGGCGGCGTCCCTGCATGCGCCCCGGTGCAATCGCGTACCGCGTGCGGGGCTCCCGTCGCATGCCCCGCGCGGCGGCGCCCGTCGCATGCGCTCCGGCGCGAGCAGGCCGCTATGCGCCCACCGCAGTGCGGCAGGACGCAAATTGCCCGCAGCGCTTCCTTGCAGAAACAGGTCCGCCGCGCAGCGACATCGCTGTGCGGCGGACGCAACCTCGAACCACTCCAACCGGCATCCCCGAGCGCAGCGTCAAGCAGCGGCGGCTGAATGCGCGCTCCACAGCGGCAAGCCGCGTGCGCACAGCGATCTCCCGGCAGCGCGGTTCGCCCGCGGCACGGCGCTTCCCGGCGCGCGGAGCTGGCGAATGCCGCTCAGTCGTAGTAGTGCGGCTGGACGCCTGCGGGGATGAGGCTCTGGTACTTCTCGCCGTCGAGGCGGCGGTCGAGCTCCGCGCGCGCCTCGGCGATCAGCTGCGGATTCTCCAGCAGCTTTTCGCCCGCCCTGGCGAGCACATAGCCGGCGTGCAGCATGCCCTTGATGGCGATGGACGACTTGCCCTGAGCGACCCACTGCCAGCTGTGACCGCCGGCGCCGTAGCTGTAGCAGTTGACGTTGGCGGTGCAGGTCGGCACGACCCAGCTGACGTCGCCGACATCGGTGCTGCCCATGCCGCAGCGGTCGGAGCGCACGGTCTCGACATAGTAGTCACACAGCGCGCTCTCGCGGACGTTCTTCGCCAGCTTCGCGCGGTCGGCGGCGTCCTCGGGCAGATTGCTCAGCTGACCGGCGACCGGCACGGTGTCCTTGAACGACTGTGCGTAGGCGCGCTCCTCGGCGGTGTACGCGGGCACGCCGACCTCGCGGAACACGCCGTCGAGCAGCTCCTCAAGCACAAAGTTGGGCACGGTGTTGCTCAGGCCCTCGTCGAACACGACTTCCAGCTCGGTGTCGGTCATCAGCGCGGCGCCCTGCGCAATGCGCTTGACGCGCTCGTACAGCGCCTGGCACTTCGGGTTCGTGGTCGAGCGCACAAAATAGCGCGACTCGGCGTGCGACTGCACCACGTTCGGCGAGGCTCCGCCGGGATCGGTGATGGCATAGTGGACGCGGTCGGTGTCCTCCATGTGCTCGCGCAGGTAATTGACGCCGACGTTCATCAGCTCCACGGCGTCCAGCGCGCTGCGCCCGAGATGCGGCGCGCCCGCGGCGTGCGCGGCGACGCCCTTGAAGCGGAAATAGCACTGAATGCAGCTCTGCGAGCTTCCGGTGGAGACCATGTTGTAGGCGGACGGATGCCACGTCAGCGCCACGTCGCAATCGTCAAAGAAGCCGTCGCGCGCCATGTACGCCTTGCCCGAGCCGCTCTCCTCACCCGGACAACCGTAGATGCGAATCGTGCCGGAAAGGCCCTTTTCCTGCATGATGTCGCGCAGCATCAGGCCGGCGGCGATGGCACCCACGCCCAGCAGGTGGTGCCCGCAGCCCTGTCCCATGTTCATGCCCGGCTCCGGCGTCTCGACGGCGCAGTCCGCCTTCTGGCTCAGGCCATAGAGGGCGTCGAACTCGCCGAGAATGGCGATGACCGGCTTGCCGCTGCCCCACGCAGCCATATAGCCCGTGACGGTGCCGGCGACATTGGTCTGGACGTCGAAGCCCATCTTTTTCAGATACTCGACCTGACTTCCGCTGCACTCAAACTCGCGGAAGCTCGGCTCGGGATGCTGCCAAGCATGCTCGACCAGCTTGGTCAGATCGGAGCGGTACTTTTCAAACATATCCTTTCCTCCTGAATCTGCATGGTGCGCGCGGAAACCGCCCGCGCGAAAGCGTTCGTCTGATTTAGATGGCAAAGTCGGACTGCACCTTGAAGCAGGCGACCTTGCGCCCGCCGACGTCCTTCATCTCCGGCATCTCCGCGGCGCAGCGCTCCATCGCACAGGGACAGCGCATGCGGAACGGGCAGCCCGGCGGCGGATTGAGCGGCGTCGGCAGCTCACCCTCCAGCAGCGCGCGCTTGCGCGACTTGCCGACGACCGGATCGGGGATCGGAATCGCGCTGAGCAGCGCCTTCGTATAGGGATGCAGCGGGTGGAAGTACACGTCGTGGCTGTCGCCGATCTCGACCAGATGGCCCAGATACATCACGCCGATACGGTTGGAAATGTGCTTGACCATGCCGATGTCGTGGGCGATGAACAGATAGGCGATGCCCATCTCGCGCTGCACGTGCTTGAGCAGGTTGATGATCTGCGCCTGAATCGACACGTCCAGCGCGGAGATCGGCTCATCGCAGATGATGAACTTGGGGCTCAGCGCCAGCGTGCGCGCAATGGAAATGCGCTGGCGCTGACCGCCGGAAAACTCGTGCGGATAGCGGCGGATGTGGTCCGGCTTGAGGCCGACGATGCGCAGCAGCTCCACCACCCGCGCGTCGCGCTCGGCGCGGCTGTCGCCGACGTGGTGCACGTCCATCGGCTCGCGAATGATCTCGCCCACCGTCATGCGCGGGTTGAGCGACGCGTAGGGGTCCTGAAAGATCATCTGCACCTCGCGGCGGAACTTCTTCAGCGGGTCGCCCTTGAGCTTGGTGATGTCCTCGCCGTCGATGATGATCTGTCCGGACGTCGGCTTGTTGATCTTGACGATCGTGCGTCCGAGCGACGACTTGCCGCAGCCGGACTCGCCCACCAGTCCCAGCGTTTCGCCGGGATAGATGTCAAAGGACACGTCGTCGACCGCCTTGACGATCTGCTTGGGCGAGAGCAGGCCGCGCGTGACGTCGAAGTAGGTCTTCAGATGCCGGACGCGCACATACGGTTCCATCACGGCTGCGTTCCTCCCTTCTCGCGCCGCGCGCGCTCGTTGAGCCAGCAGGCGCTGACGTGCGTCGGCGACAGCTGGGTCTGCGGCGGCATGCGCAGCTTGCAGATCTTCATCGCCTTCTCGCAGCGGTCCACGAACGGACAGCCGAGCGGCGGCTTGAGCAGGTCCGGCGGCGATCCGGGAATCGGCACAAGGTCCTGATCGTCCTGCTCGGGGTTGTTGATGCACGCCAGCAATCCCTGCGTGTAGGGATGGTTGGGCTCATAGAAGATTTCGCGGTCCGTGCCGGTCTCGACGACCTTGCCGCCATACATGATGTTGATGCGGTCGCACAGGCTCGCCACGACGCCGAGGTCGTGCGTGATCATGATCGTGGAGGAGCCGGACTTGCGCGTCATGTCGCGGATCAATTCGAGGATCTGCGCCTGAATGGTAACGTCCA
>CALVPU010000037.1 GCA_944353735.1 uncultured Eubacteriales bacterium
CAGATGACCACGCGGCGCCCCATGACCTTCATGCGCGAGGCCAGCTTGCCGATCGACGTCGTCTTGCCGACGCCGTTGACGCCGATGATGAGCAACACCATCGGGCTGGTCAGCTGCATGGGTTCGGCGCGCAGGATGTCGGTGAGGATTTCCTTCAGCGCTTCGCGCGCCTTCGCCGGGTCGCCGATCTTTTCCGAGGTGCACTTCTCGCGCAGCCGGCCGACCGCCAGCTCGGTCGTCGCCATGCCGACGTCGGCCATGATGAGGATGTCGGTCAGATCCTCGTAGAATTCATCGTCGAGCTCCTTGTAGTTCTCGACGAGCTCGTCCATCCGGCCGGAAAACGCCTCGCGCGTGCGCTTCATGCCGGCCTTGATCCTGTCAAACAATCCCATGGGGAACCTTCTCCTTCCTCGCTTGGCTTGGCCCTTTCAGAAAACTTTCGGCATTGCGGATTCTTTCCAATTCAACACCCGTTAGCTGGCCTCGTTGAGCATCACCGAGACGGTCTTGGAGATGCCCTTTTCCTCCATCACCACGCCGTAGAGCGAATCGCACCGCTCCATCGTGCCCTTTCGGTGGGTGATGACGATGAACTGCGTGTTCTGCGAGTAGGCCTTGAGATAATCGGCGTAGGTGTCGATGTTCGCATCGTCGAGCGCCGCCTCGATCTCGTCGAGGATGCAAAACGGCGTCGGCTTCAGGTCGAGGATCGCAAACAGGATCGTGATGGCCGTCAGCGCGCGCTCGCCGCCCGAGAGCAGCGAGAGCATCTGCAGCTTCTTGCCCGGCGGCTGAGCCACGACGTCGATGCCGCAGTTCAGCGCGTCCTTGGGATCCGTCAGGCGCAACTCAGCCTTGCCGCCGCCGAACAGTTTCACGAACGTGCGCTGAAAGTTTTCGTTCATCAGCGCAAACTGCGTCCGAAACTGCACCTCCATCTTCTGCTCCAGCTCCTCGACGATGCGCTGCAGATCCGCCTCGGCCTTGATGAGGTCGTCGCGCTGCGAGGTCATCTCCTCGACGCGTGCGCACGTCTGCCGGTACTCGTCCACGGCGGCGACGTTGACCGTGCCCATCGCCTTGATCCGCTGGCGGATGGCGGCGATGCGCTTTTCCGACTCGGACAGCTTGAAGTCTGCCTGGCGGAACGGCTCGGCGCCGGCGTAGGTCAGCTCGTAGTCCTCCCAGATGCGGTCCTGAATCTGCTTGAACTCCGCTTCGACGCGCGCGAGCTGCAATTCAGCGCGATGATGCTTGTCGCTGAATTCGTCCAACTGCCCGCGCAGCGCGTCGATCTCCTCGCCCAGCGCCTGCAGGCGCTTGCGCGCGCCGGTGCGCTCGGCATCGGCGGCGTCGAACGTCGCCCGCGCGGCGTCCAGCTCCGCCTTGCCCTTTTCCAGCGTGGACGAATCGCGTTCGAGCACGACGGCATTTTCCGCCAACTCCGCCTCACAACGCTTGAGTGCTTCCGCGCTCTCGCTGAGCATGCGCTCGGCATCCGCCGCGTCCGCCGCAAAGCGGTCGCGCTCGGCGATGCGGGCCTCCAGCCCGCGCTTGCGCGACGCCAGCGCAACGCGCGCGTCGCCCACAGCCGCGCGCTGCTGTTCGACTTTTGCGCGCAGCGCATAGATTTCCTCCTGCAGCCTGCGCACTTCTTCCTGCCGCGCGCCGGTCGAGGCCTCGGCGTCCTGCTGGCGCGATTCCAATCCCGCCAGCGAATGCCTGACCTCCTCGAGCTGCGCCTGAAGCCGGTCGTGCTCCTGCGCAACGCGCTCCACGCGGGCGCTGTTGCCCGCCTGTTCGTCGGTCGCCGCCTTGAGCTGCGCCTCAGCGCGCGCAACCGCCGCCTCCTGATGGCGCAGTGCCTCGTACAGTGCACTGCGCGATTGCTTCATTTCCGCGCGGCTGCGCTCGATCTCGCCGTGTTCGGCGCGCAGCTTTTCCAACTCGCCGTCGATGCGTCCAAGCGCCTGTTCGGTCTGCTCGATTTCGCGGGAACGCGAAAGCAGGCTCGTCATGCGCGACTGCACGCTGCCGCCGGTCATCGAACCGCCGGAATGCATTACGTCGCCCTCGAGCGTCACCAGACGGAACTGGTAACGCCCTGCGCGCTGAATGGCGATGCCGGCGTCAAGGTTCTCGGCGACGATCGTGCGTCCGAGCAGATTGTCCACCACGCCGCGGTACTGCGCTTCATAGCCGATCAGCTCTGAGGCGAGTCCGACGCAGCCCGGCATCGACAGCACCTGCCGCTCCTGCGCGGAGAGCGTGCGCCCGCGCACGGACGAGATCGGCAGAAACGTCGCCCGTCCAAAGCGGTTCTTGCGCAGGTACTCGATCATGCGCTTGGCGTCCTCGTCGCGGTCGACGACGATGTTTTGCAGCGCGCCGCCGAGTACCATGTCGATCGCGCGCTCGAGCTTTTCGGGCACGTGGATGAGGTCGGCAACCACGCCGTGCACGCCGCTGCCCGTCAGCCGGCGCGCCTGCATGAGCACCTGCTTGACGGAATTGTTGTATCCCTCGTAGTCGCGCTGCATCTCGCGCAGCAGTTTGAGGCGGGAATCGCGCTGCTGGCGCTCCGACTGCATGGCGCCAAGCCGCTCGTACGCCTGCGCCGCGCGCTCGCCGGCGCGCTGCAGCTTTTCAGACAGCGCGCCGAGGTTATCCGAGATCTCGCGCTGGCGCGCCTGCTCTGCATCGAGCCGTTCCCGCGCCTCGCGCAACTGTTCGCTGAGGGAATCGACCCCTGCCTGTTCGCGCGCGCGGTCGCTCTCCATGCCGCCCAGCCGCTCTTCGAGCGCCGCCTGCATCGCCGAAAGCCGCGCGCGCTGGCTGCGCACGTCGCCCAGACGATTCATCGCCTGAATGATCTGCTGCTTTTCGCGCTCGGCGCGCGATTCCATGTCCGCAAGGCGCGCTTCCCCCTGCGCAAGTTCCGCCTCGCGGACGGCCTGCCGCTCTTCCTCGGCGCGCACTTCCTGCGTCTCGCCGTCGAGGAAGGCGCGCATCTTGGCAAGGCGGTTCTGAATGCCCTCGCGCCCTTCCTTGGCGGCGGCGCGCTCCGCGGTAATGCGGTCGCGTTCGCGCGTGGCGGAGAGGATGCGCTCGCGCGTGACGCGCACGGCGCCCTCTCCAGCCTCGACCTCGCGAATCAGCCGCTGAACTTCGTCGCGCTTTTCCGCCGCCTCCGTCTCGAGTGCTTCCAGCCGGCGCTGCGCCTCGTCGCGCGCCGCGCCGGACGTCTCAAGCTGGGCGTTCGCCTGCAGGATGGACTCGCCCAGCGCCTGTACGGTCTCCTTGAGCTCGCGGATGCGCGTCTCATAGCGCTCGGTGCGCATCAGGAAGGCGTTGAGATCCAATACCTTCAATTCGTCGCGCAGCGCAAGGTATTCGCGCGCGGCCTCGCTCTGTGCGCGCAGCGGCTCGACGCGCGATTCCAGTTCCGCAAGGATGTCCTCGACGCGCGAGAGGTTGTCGCGCGTATGCTCCATGCGGCGCTGCGCCTCGAGCTTGCGCGCCTTGTACTTGACGGTGCCGGCAGCCTCTTCGAAGACCTGCCGGCGATCCTCGGATTTTTGCGAAAGGATCTCGTCGATTCGCCCCTGTCCGATCAGGGAATAGCCGTCCTTGCCGACGCCGGTATCGCGAAAGAGATCGACGATGTCGCGCAGGCGGCAGGCGGCGCCGTTGATCTTATACTCGCCCTCGCCGCTGCGGTAAACGCGCCGCGTGACCGCGACCTCAGCGAAGTCAATCGGCAGCGACTTGTCCGAATTGTCGAACACGAGCGTCACCTCGCAGAACGCGAGGCGGCGGCGCTTTTCCGTGCCGTTGAAGATGACGTCCTCCATCTTTGCGCCGCGCAGCGTCTTGGCGCTCTGTTCGCCGAGCACCCAGCGCACGGCGTCGGCGATGTTCGACTTGCCGCAGCCGTTCGGGCCGACGACGCCGGTAATGCCGCCGTCAAACGAGATCTCCACGCGATCCGCAAACGATTTGAATCCGTGGATGATGAGTTTCTTCAGTCGCAATTCAGGACAACGCTCCCATTCTCTTCAGTGCATCGCGGGCGGCGGCCTGCTGAGCGCTCTGCTTGCTCGAACCGCTCCCCTCGCCAATGGCGCGCCCGCCGGCGCGCGCGCGATAGTGGAACACCGGCGCGTGCGGCGGACCTTCCATGGAGATGAACTCGTACTCGGGCATCTCGCCCTCGCGCTGCAACAGTTCCTGCAGGCGGGACTTGGCGTCGAGGTGGTCCGCCAGCGCCTGCGGGCGAAGCTCCGCGCCCAGCGTGCGCGCCACCACCTTCACGGCACAATCAAACCCGCCGTCCAGATAGACGGCGGCAAACACGGCTTCCATGACGTCCGAGAGGATCGAGGGTTTATCGCGTCCGCCGGAACGCTCTTCGCCCACGGACAGGCGCACAAAGCGCCCCAAGCCGATGCGGCGCGCGGCGGCATAGAGCGTCTCCTCGCGCACCAGAGCGGCGCGGATGCGCGTCAGCTTGCCCTCGTCGACGCCCGGCAGCTCGCGGTAGAGGTAATCGCTCACCGCCAGTTCCAGCACGGCGTCGCCGAGGAATTCCAGCCGCTGGTAGTGCGGCACGTGATGGTCCCCGCCAAAGGACGGATGCGTCAGCGCCGTCTCCAGCAGCTTGGAATCGCGAAACGAGTATCCGAGTTTTTCACACAGATCCCGCACGCCGCTCAGACCTTCTTCACGATGTAGTCCACGATGTCGCCCACCGTGTGAATCGTGCTGATGGCGTCGTCCTCGACGGTCATGTTGAGCTCCGCTTCGAGGTCCATCACCAGCATCATCAGGTTGGCGCTGTCTGCGCCGAGATCGTCGATCAGCGCGGCGCTCTCCACCACGCGGTCCTCGCTGATGGGCAGCTGCGCCAGAATGTACTTCTTCACCGTTTCAAAAACCTTCGTCCGATCCATCGTAACCATCCCTTCAATCAATATGCGCAATGCGCGCGTCGAAATGGGAACGCCCCGCCAGGGCGGCGCGTCAGGTATTCAGTCCGGAAAGCCCCTCGCGGATGCGCTCCACGACGCCGCC
>CALVPU010000038.1 GCA_944353735.1 uncultured Eubacteriales bacterium
CAAATGAACTGATTCTGGCCGTCGATGACGAAGCGCATATCTTGGAACTGCTTTCGTTCAATCTCGAGGCTTCCGGGTACCGGGTTGTCACTGCCGCCACGGGTGAAGACGCGCTGGTGGTTTGCGCCCATGAGCGTCCTGCGTTGGTTTTGCTGGATATTATGCTTCCGGGCATTGATGGTATGGAAGTCTGCCGCCGGCTCAAGAGCGCGCCGACGACCGCCGACATCCCGATCATCATGCTGACCGCGAAGGGCGACGAGGTAGACAAGATCCTCGGCCTTGAGCTCGGCGCGGACGACTACATCACCAAGCCGTTCTCCGTCCGCGAGCTGACCGCGCGCGTGAAGGCGCTCTTGCGCCGCGCTGCGCCGCAGAGCGAGGACGAGGGCATCCTGCACGTCGGCGGGTTGACGATCGACGTGAGCAACTACGAGGCGTTCCGCAACGGTGAGAAGCTGTCGCTGACGCTGAAGGAGTTCGAGCTGCTCAAGCTGCTGGTGCTCAGCCGCGGCAAGGTGCTTACGCGCGACTTCCTGCTCGACCGCATCTGGGGCTATGAGTTCTATGGCGAGACCCGCACGGTCGACGTGCACATCCGCCACATCCGCCAGAAGCTCGGCGACGATGCCCACTATATTGAAACCATCCGCGGCGTCGGATACAAATTCAACGATCGGCAGGAGAATCGCCTATGAAATCAAGGGTTGCAGTTCCTGCGGCCCTGATCGCGCTGATTGCCCTTGTGCTGATCCCCGTCTATCAAACGCTCAATATCGCGGCGGATCGGAATGCCAGCGTGCTGGAATCGCTTCGCGGGATCTGTCAGGTTGCCGCTGCGGCGACCGGGACGTCCGATGTATCCGCACGCGCCGATGTCGTGTCAGCGCTTACGCTGCCCGGAGGCGCGGCCTGCCAGCTCCGCGCCTCTGACGGGTCGCTTCTCTATGCAGCCCCGGAGGCGGCGGAGGACGTGCCGGAACGGGTGTTGGACTATGCCATCGAGCAGCGCACGCGGACGATCGCGACGGAAAATGCGGAGGGAGCTCCGACCTTGTACGCCATCTATCAGTATGAAGATGGCGCATTTTTGCTCTTTTCCGCGCCGCAGACCAACGCTGCGGCGGTGTTGGGCGAGCGCCACGGCGTGGCGCTGCTGTTGCTGCTGCTCGCGGTTTCGACAGGGGCCTTCATATTCGCGTGGATCTCCATGGACCAAAAGGAGCATTTGGTCAGCCGCGCCATGCGCACGCTGGACGAGTTCTCCGACGGCAATTTTGACGCGCGCATCGAGCCGCTCCCCGGCAAGGACGCACAGGTGACCGAGTTCAACGCCATCATCGGGCGCATCCAGAGCCGCGTCTTTCAGCAGCGCAGCCGCAATCACGCGCTGAGCATCGTGATGACGCAGATGCAAAACGGCATCATCGCTGTGGATCAGAACCTGCGCGTGATTCTGGTGACGCCCGTGGCGAAGCGGCTGCTGGGCATTGTCGGCAGCCCCGAAGGCCAGCAGATCAACGAGGCCTCCAAGGACGTGCGCCTCGACGAGGTATTCACCGAGGCCATGCAGCAGCGCGGCATCTACACCAACGACGTCGCCGCGCGCACGACGGTCGGTCGCGGTCACCGCCCGCTGCGCCTCTACGTTTCGCCGATGCGCAACGACGGCAAGGTCGTGGGCGCGCTGGCGATGGTCGAGGACATCACCGAGATCCGCCGCCTCGAGCAGGCGCGCACGGATTTCGCCGCAAATGTCTCCCACGAACTGAAGACGCCGCTGACGTCCATTCGCGGCTTTGTCGAGACGCTGGAGGCGGGCGCGATCGACAATCCGCCGATGGCGCACAAGTTCCTGCGCATCATCATGCTGGAGACGGAGCGCCTGACCCGCCTGATCAACGACATTCTCTCCATCAGCCGGTTGGAATCCGGCAAGGATGAGGTCGCCATCGAGCGCATCCGCCTGGACAAGATGGCGTACGATGTCACGGACATGCTCTCCATACTTGCCAGCGAGAAAAACGTTACGATCCACGCCCACATGAACGACAAGCCGACATTCATCATGGGCAATCCTGACCGCGTCGAGCAGATGCTGATCAATCTGGTCGAGAACGCCATCAAGTACAACAAGCCCGGCGGCTCGGTCACCGTGCAGGTGTTTTCGGACGCGAAGGAAGCGAACGTCACCATCTCGGACACGGGCATCGGCATTGCCGAGGAGCACCTGCCGAGGATGTTCGAGCGCTTCTACCGCGTGGACAAGGGGCGCTCGCGCCAGATGGGCGGCACGGGCCTCGGGCTCGCCATCGTCAAGCACATCGTGCGCTCCATGAACGGAGAGATCGAAGTGCATTCCAAGCTCGGCGAGGGCACAGAGTTCCTGATTACATTGCCGCTCGCGCCGAAGGATGACCCCAACAAGGATACCATATTCAACGATTGAGCGACCCACAACGACGAGCATTGCACTGAGGAGAGGTGGATTTCCATGTATGAGCGCAGATTTCCCGCGGCGAACCACGCGGTGAGCGCACTGGGCATGGGCTGCATGCGCATGCCGACCCTGAATGAAGAGGGTCATCCAATCGACCGTCCGGCGGCGATCCGGCTGATCCGCCATGCAATCGACGGCGGCGTCACCTATGTGGATACGGCCTACGGCTACCACGATGGCAAGAGCGAAGGACTGGTCGGCGAGGCGTTGAAGGACGGCTACCGCGAGCGCGTCACGCTGGCAACCAAGCTGCCGGTCTGGCTGGTCAACGAGCGCGCCGACATGGAGCGGCTGCTCGACGAGCAGCTTTCGCGGCTGCAGGTGGACCACGTTGACGTCTATCTCGCGCATGCGCTCGACGGCGCGCGCTTTGACAAGATGCGCGATCTGGGTCTGCTGGAATTCATGGATGAAATGGTCAAGAAGGGCAAGATCCGCTATCCGGGCTTTTCGTTCCACGACGATGCCGCTGCCTTCCGCAGGATCATCGACAGCTATGATTGGAAGGTCGCACAGGTGCAGATGAATCTGCTGGACGAGTTCAATCAGGCGACGATGGACGGCGTGCGCTATGCCGCAGGCAAGGGCATCGGCATCGTGGTCATGGAGCCGGCGCGCGGCGGCGCGCTGGTCAAAACCGTACCGGATGAAATCCGCGCGCTGTATGAGGCGGGTGCGCCCGGGCGCTCTGCCGCGGAATGGGCGTTCCGCTGGGTGATCGACAAGCCGGAATTCATGACGATTCTCTCCGGCATGTCCACGATCGAGCAGGTGGACGACAACCTCCGCATCTTCTCCAGCGCACAGGCCGGCTGCCTGACTGAAGCGGAGCAGGAGACGCTCGAGAAGGTGCGCAAGGCATATGAGGCGCGCATCCGCGTCGGCTGCACCGGCTGCGAGTACTGCATGCCCTGCCCGCAGGGAATCAAGATTCCGCAGATCTTCAAGGGATACGATACCGCTTCCATGTTCGACGATTTCAGCGGCTTCTATCGGGAATACAACAAGATGGAAGTCAATGCCTCGGCGTGCGTCGGCTGCGAATCCTGTGTCGCCGCGTGTCCGCAGCACTTCAAGACGCCGATCCCGGAGATGCTGAAGAAGATTCACGAGGAATGCTTCGGAAAATAAGAAAAGGGAGTGGACGCGCTATGCGTTTGGGAGCTTTGGAGGCCGGCGGCACCAAGATGGTCTGCGCTGTCGGCGATGAGAAAGGCAATCTTTTCGACCGTGCGAGTTTTCCGACGCTCACGCCGCAGGAAACGATGCCGGGACTGATCGAATACTTCCGCGATAAGGGCATCGACGCCCTCGGCATCGGCAGCTTTGGTCCGCTGAGCCTCGATCCGGCAGCGCCGGACTATGGCGCGATCACGACCACGCCGAAGCTGGCATGGCGGAACTATCCGCTGCGCGCGGCGTTTGCCGAGGCGCTGGGCATCCCCGTTGGCATCGATACCGACGTCAACGCCGCGGCGCTGGGCGAAGCGACCTATGGCGCCGGCAAGAGACTGGACAGCCTCGTCTACTATACGATCGGCACCGGCGTCGGCGGCGGCGCGCTGGTCGACGGAAAGCTGCTGCACGGGATGGTGCACCCGGAGATGGGACACATGTTGCTGCGTCCGGATCCGCGCGACCCGTCGCCGCACGGCTTTTGCCCGTATCACGACGGCTGTCTGGAAGGTCTCGCCAATGGTCCGGCGATTGAGAAGCGCTGGGGCATCTCCGCGAAGCTGCTGCCAGAAGACCATGTGGCGTGGGAACTCGAGGCGGAATACCTCGCGCAGATGTGCGTCAACACCATCCTGACGCTCTCGCCCAAACGCATCGTTCTCGGCGGCGGCGTGATGCACCAGATGCACCTGTTCCCGCGCATTCGCCGCCGGACGCTGGAGCTGCTCAACGGCTACGTGGCGCATCCGTCGGTGCTGGAGCACATCGACGAGATGATCGTCCCGCCGGGATTGGGCGACAACGCCGGCGCGGTCGGCTCACTGCTGCTCGCCGTGCAGGCGCTTGGAAAGTGAGCCCGCACAGGTTCGCAGGCCGGAACGGGCATGGATTTGACGACGAAAGCATTCGGCGGATGCAGCTCATCCCTGTCCGCCGAAACATACGATTGAGAGCGCGCTTGTCCGCGCCGCACTGACGCGGCGCGGGCGGGCGCTGATTTCCGCACGGCGCGCGGCGCCGGAATGCTTGCGGCTTCCCGCCGCGGAGAGGAATGGGACCGAAACCATGGCAGCGAGCAAGCGCGATCTGAGCATCCCGTGGCCATTTGCCCCACAGAAGGTCGATCTCAACAGCGATACAAACCTGCTCAAGCTGATCGCGATGATCACCATGTTCGTCGATCACGCGGGCAAGATGCTGTTTCCCCAGTACCCGATTATGCGCATCGTCGGGCGCATCGCCTTCCCAATCTATGCCTACTGTCTGGCGGCTGGCTGCGTCTACACGCGCAATCCGCTCAACTACTTCAAGCGCATCGTGCTGATGGCGCTGATCTCACAGCCGCTCTATGCCGTCGCACTGGCGCACGTTTCCGGCGCGATGCGGCAGATTTCGTTTGCCGAACAGCCCCTGCAGGCAGCGCTGCACTTCTACGTGGAGAGCTGGTGGGACCCAAGCATACTGCTCACGCTCGCGCTGGGAATGCTGGTCATCTGGACGATCCGCGAGCGGCAGATCCTGCTGACGATTGCGCTATTGCTGTTTGGCTGGCGCATCCAGGGGGCGATCGACTACGGATTCCGTGGGCTGATGCTGATGGTGCTGTTCTACCTCTTCTGCCAGAAATGGTGGCTGTCGCTGCCGGTCATGGTCGCCTACATGGGCTGGTGGGGATTGAGCGGCGCCGGTTACGAACTGTTCGGCGTGCGCTTCGGCATCCAGATGTTCGCGCTGCTCGCTCTGCCGCTGATCTATATCCACACGAAATCCCGCATCAGGATCAACAAATGGGTGTTTTACTGGTTCTATCCGGCGCATCTGCTTGGCATTCTGTTGCTGGACCGGCTGGCGCTTTGAACGGCAAAAGGACCATATTCTAGGATTGAAATGGGGGAGTGGATATGGGAACTGAGTGCAGCAGCGCGCGATTGCAAGACGGAAAAAGGGACGCGAAGGAGCGGGAACCCGCCGGCGTGGCGCTGATCGTTCCCGCCTACAAGCCGACCAAGGACATGCTGCCCATGCTGGAGCGGTTTTCCCGGGAAACGAATTTCACCGCCATTGTCGTGGACGATGGCAGCGGAGAGGCGTTCGCACCGCTGTTTGCGCGCGTACCTGAGGGCGTCGTACTGCTGCGGCATGCGGTCAACCGCGGCAAGGGCGCGGCGCTGAAAACGGCAATGCGCTATATCCTCGAACACCTTCCCGCCTGCAAACTGGCGGTCACAGCCGACGCGGACGGTCAGCATCGCTTTGCGGACATCCTCGCCGTCACCCGGCGCGCGGCGGAAGCGCCCGGCACGCTCGTGCTCGGTAGCCGGAC
>CALVPU010000039.1 GCA_944353735.1 uncultured Eubacteriales bacterium
TTCAAGTCGGCGCGGCTGCCGATCCTCGTGGCGACCGACGTCGCCGCGCGCGGCATCGACGTCAGCGACGTCGACTACGTGATCAACTTCGACGTGCCGCAGAACAGCGAGCACTATGTCCACCGCATCGGTCGCACGGGCCGCGCCGGCAAGGAGGGCTGCGCGATCACGCTCTTCAGCGGACGCCGCCAGTACTGGCAGCTGCGCGACATCGCCCGCGAAACGAAGAGCAAAATCGAGGCGGTACCGATTCCCACGGTCGCCGAAATCCGCGCCAAGGCGGATGCGCGCGCGCTGGCGCGCGTGGAGTCGGCGATCCTCGAAGGCGTTTCCGAGCGCCACCTGAAACTGGTCGGCGACCTGCTCGAAAAGGGCTATGACCTGACGATGGTTGCCGCCGCCGCGCTGGACATCGGCTTTGCCGACCGGGAGGAGGCGCTGGCGGACATCGCCATCGAGCGCAGGCCCGCCGAACGCCGCCCTGCGAACCGCGAACGCGGACGCTTTCGCAAGCTGCAGCTCGGCGTCGGTCGCGACCAGGGCGTGGCGCCGAACCACATCGTCAGCGCCGTCGCCGAGCGCGCCCACATCCGCGGCAGCGTGATCGGCAAAATTGAGATCTACGGCGACCGCAGCGTCGTCGGCGTGCCCGCTGAGCGCGCGGAAGAGATCGCCAGGGCGCTCAACGGCCTGCGCATCTTCGGCAGCGACGTCTCCGTACGCCTGCTGGGCGAGTCCCGTCCGGCAGCACATGGTCGCACATCCTTCCGCGCGGGCGAGGCCGCGCCGCGAAGCGCCCGCCTTCCGCGCGACGGCAAGCCGCGTTGGACGGGCGCCGACGGCGGTTCGCACTTCCGCCATCCGCGCCACGTGGTTGCCGAGCGCAAGCACCGCGGCGCGTAATTGAACGCCGCGGCGGGCGCGCGGATCAGAAGAGGTTCTTCCCGCGCCACACCGTCACGCCCATGTCATTGAACGCCGCGGGCGCGCGGGTCAGACGTACCAGCATTCGCGCAGGTCCGTCGGCAGCGGAGTCTCCGTGCAATGACCAGCGACCGCCGCGGAATGCCTGCCGTCGCCAGCGATGCGCAGCTGGCTGGAAACCCATGGGAAACGCACCGCGTGCGACCGTTCCTTCGCCGCACGACGGCAAGCGGCGCGCGCTGCATTGGCGGCACATCCGCCGAACCTGCGACTCAAGCCGAGGCAGAACCGCCTCGGCTTCAGGATGTTGACAAAGTCAACAGGCTGGCGGAGCATTGAGAAAGCCTGCAAGCCAAGGAAGCAAGCTTGCAACCAAGGGAACTTACTTAGACGTAAGTGACCGCAGGAGGCAAGTGCAGCTGACAAGGAAATTTTGCCAGTGGCAAAATTTGTCGCCAAGGGCGACTGGATTTGACGATCCCGAAGGGCTCGGCAAATCCACCGCAGGAAGCGAAAATTGCCTCCGATTCTTTTCTTATTTCGGCAATTTTAGCGGTTGTAGGCTTTATCAGCGCTCTGAAGCCGAGGCAGAACTGCCTCGGCTTAAACATTGTATCCGGCGCTTTACGGTTTCTGATCGTTCAGCAGTCCGCAAATGCGCTCGACGGGAAAGCGGTCCTCGATGTCGACGACCTCAAACGAGCGCGCAGGCAGCTCACTTCGGCCCGTCCACGCGAGATAATCGCCGACCGCGCGTCGGTCGATGTAGATCTTGCCGCGACCCGCGCTGTGGCGATTGCTCCCCTTCCGCTTGACACCGGAGATCCAGTACTCGTCGCCCGTCTCCACGTCGACGAAATTGCCGGCAATGCCATTCCAGCGCGCAAACGCATGGTCGTTGAAGTAAACCGTCCTGCCACTCTTCGAGGTCTTGACATAGCCAATCCACGCCGGTCCGTCATCCGCGCAGCCCGACTTTCGCTCCACGTACATCAATTCAAGCGCCACTGGTTCCACCTCGCGGATTCGTCCTCAGAACATCTTGCGGAAGTTATAGCTGGTCTTGATGTACTGGTAGCCCAGCGACTTGTAGAACACGCCGGCGTTCTTCTGCTCTATGCCCGCGTTGACGCGCACGCCCTTGGCGCCGGTCGCCGCCGCCCAGTCCTCCACCGCCTGAATCAACCGCCGTCCGAGACCCGACATGCGGCTCTCCGGGTCGACCGCGATGGCGACGATGTCCTTCATCGGCGGCGCATAGACCGGATCGTGATTGTTGGCGTGGATGAAACCGACGACGGCGTCATCCTGATCGACCGCGACCAACAACAGGTTCTCGCGCGAGCCGATCAGCCGGCGGACGTTGGCGGTCACCTGTTCTTCCGAAAAATCATAGCCCAGTTCCCGATGGCACAACTCGTAGATGCGGTGCGCGTCGGAGACCATGCAGCGGCGAATTCTGTAATTCATAAAATCAGCCCTCCCAGCAAAAATCTCTGTTTTCATTATACCAGATTGTGGGCTGTTTGCGCAAGCATGTTAATCAAATTTGATATTCGCGTTTGCCAAAAGAGCGAACCCCGCTCAGTGCGGGGTTCGCTGGGATGCGGCGACGGTACGGGAATTGCCCCGCAACCGGCGTCGCCGTCATTCGTGCGCGATCAGGGACACGCCGGTCATCTCGGCGGGCTGCTTGAGGCCCATCATGTCCAGCATGGTCGGGCACAGATCGCACAGGCGACCGCCATCGCGCAGCTTCTGCTTTGGATGCTCCGGGTCGACGACGATCACTGGCACGGGATTGGTCGTGTGCGCCGTGAACGGGCCGCCGTGAACGGGGTCGATCATCTGATCGGCATTGCCGTGGTCGGCGGTGATGATGCACTTGCCGCCCTTGGCTAGGATGGCGTCCACGATCTTGCCGGTGCACTCGTCCACCGTCTTGACCGCCTTCATCGCCGCCGCCATGACGCCGGTGTGACCGACCATGTCGCAGTTGGCGAAGTTGAGGATGATGACGTCGTACTTGTCCTCAGTGATGCAGGGCAGCACGGCGTCGGTCACTTCATAGGCGCTCATCTCGGGCTTGAGGTCGAAGGTCGGAACTTCCTCCGCCGGCGGAGACGGGATGAGGATGCGGTCCTCGCCGGGGAACTGGCGCTCCTCGCCGCCGTTGAAGAAGAACGTGACGTGCGCGTACTTCTGCGTCTCGGCGATGCGCAGCTGCGTCTTGCCGCACTTGGAGAGGTACTCGCCCATCGTCATCGACAGCGACTCCGGCGGGTAGGCGATCAGCACGTTCGGCATCGTCGCATCGTACTGCGTCATGCAGACGTAGGTCAGCGGGAAGAAGCCGTGCTTGCACTCAAAGCCCTTGAACTCCGGATCGACGAATGCGCGGGTGATCTCGCGGGCACGGTCGGGGCGGAAGTTGAAGAACACGACGGAATCGTTCGGCCGGACGACGCCGTTTTCGTCGATCACGGTCGGCAGCACAAATTCGTCGGTCAGGTGCTTGCCGGTCTCGTCGACGACGTTGTAGGAATCCTTGATGGCCTGAACGGGATCGCTCGCGCGCTCGCCCTCGGCGCAAACCATGGCGTTGTACGCCTTTTCGACGCGCTCCCAGGCGAAGTCGCGGTCCATGGCGTAGAGGCGGCCCATGACCGTCGCGATCTTGCCGACGCCCAGCTCAAGCATCTTGTCCTCCAGCTGCTGGACGTACTCCCAGCCGGAATCCGGCGGGACGTCGCGCCCGTCGAGCAGGCAGTGGACGTAGACCTTCTCAAGCCCATGGCGCTTCGCCATTTCGAGCAGGCCGTAGAGGTGCTCGGTGTGGGAATGGACGCCGCCGGGCGAGACCAGGCCGATCAGGTGCAGCGCGGAATCGTGCTGCTTGCAGTTGTCCATCGCCGCGTTGAGCGCCTTGTTCTCAAAGAACACGCCGTCCTCGATGTCCTTGGTGATCTTCACCAGCATCTGGTAGACGACGCGGCCCGCGCCGATGTTCGTGTGGCCGACCTCGCTGTTGCCCATCTGGCCGTCGGGAAGGCCGACGTCCAGACCGGAAGCGCCGATCGACGTGTGAGAATACTGCGCCTTCAGGCGGTCGATGTTCGGCGTGCCCTGGGCGTAGATGGCATTGGACTTGGGATCGGGTTGCCCGATCCCAAAGCCGTCCAAAATCAAAAGTGCGGTCGTTGCCATCAGAAGTTCACCACCTGCGCGAAGTCCGCAGCCTTCAGGCTCGCGCCGCCGATGAGGCCGCCGTCGATCTCCGGCTGCGCCATCAGGCCCTTGACGTTGGAGCCCTTCATGCTTCCGCCGTACTGGATGCGGATGTGCTCCGCGGCGTGGCGGCCGAACTTGGCGGCGATGGCCTTGCGGATGACGCCGATGGTCTCGTTCGCCTGCTCGTCCGTGGCGGTCAGGCCGGTGCCGATCGCCCAGACGGGCTCGTAGGCGACGACGACGTTCTCCAGCTCGTTGGCGTGCAGTCCATGCAGCGCCATCTGGGTCTGGTAGGTGACGATCATGTCGGTGTAGCCGGCTTCGCGCTCGTCCTTCAGCTCGCCGACGCAGACGATGGCCTT
>CALVPU010000040.1 GCA_944353735.1 uncultured Eubacteriales bacterium
GGGCTCGTCGGCTGACGCGAAGGCGCGGCGGGGAAGCGCGAGCGCGCGGCGAACCCGGCTTTGCCTTGAGGAATGCCATAGATTGGGGATTTGGTCGCGCCCTGCCGCGGCGCGCTGGAGCTGTGCCGGTCGCGTCGGCTGCGCCAAGGCGCGGCGGGGAAGCGCGAGTGCGCGGCGAACCCGGCTTTGCCTTGAGGAATGCCCTAAATTGGGGATTTGGTCGCGTCCTGCCGCGGCGCGCTGGAGCTGTGCCGGTCGCGTCGACTGACGCCAAGGCGCGGCGGGGGAGCGAGTGCGCGCCGAACTCGGCTATCGCGCGGAGAACGTCGCCGGTCTCGTCGATTGACGCCAAGGCGCGGCGGGGAAGCGCGAGTGCGGCGAAGCCGACTATCGCGCGGAGAACGCCGCCGGTCTCGTCGGCTGACGCCAAGGCGCGGCGGGGAAGTGCGAGTGCGGCGAACCCGGCTTTGCCTTGAGGAATGCACTAAATTAGGGATTTGGTCGCGCCCTGCCGCGGCGCACTGGACCTGTGCCGGTTGCGTCTGCCTGCGCGGCGAAGCCGGCGCGAAGCGAGTGCGCGGAGTCATTCGGAGATATGCGGATTCCCTCGGGAAGTTGTTCCCGGGGGAATTTTTGCGCGCCGAGCCGGTGGGGAGCGGAAGGCGCCTTGCCCACGGCTGAGCGCGCGGGCGTCAAGGTTTTCAGCAGGCGCTGCAGCTTGCGCGCGGGGGCATCTGAGAGGCGAATTGCGGAGCTGAAAACCCTGCTGGGCAAGACCGTTGCGGTTCAGGTGCGCGTGCGTCGCGAGGCTGAGCGCGTCTGGTCAAAATCGCTCAGCAGGGGTTGCGGTTCGCGCGCGGGACGTTTGCGAGGAATGAAAGGCGAGAGGATGCGGGAAGCGGGCTTGTGCGTTCCGGCATGTCCGGCGCGAAGCATGCGGACGCGCGCCGCCGTTCTGTCCTCCGCCGCGAGATTCGCGGAAACGCGCGCCATCGCCGCCGCTCTGCCCATCCGCTGCGAGATTCGCGCGCGCCCGCCATTGCCGCCGACATGCGGACGCGCGCCATCGTCGCCGCTCCAACCTTCTGCCGCGAGCTTCGCGGAAACGCGCGTCATTGCCGTCGCGCTGCCTTTCGCTGCGAGATTCGCACGCGCCCGCCATTGCCGCCGACATGCGGACGCGCCGCCGCTCCGCCATCCGCCGCGAGATTCGCAGAAACGCGCGCCATTGCCGCCGACATGCGGACGCGCGCCGCCGTTCTGTCCTCTGCCGCAAGATTCGCGGAAAAGCGCGCCATCGCCGCTCCGCCCGTCCGCTGCGAGATTCGCAGAAACGCGCGCCATCGCCGCCGCTCCAATCTTCTGCTGCGAGATTCGCGGAAACGCGCGCCCACCGTTCCCTTCCCGCACCTCGCGCGCGCAAATTTCATACATTGCAGCGGCGCCGCGGCGTTTGACGCGGGGGAAAACGGGTGATCTATCACGTAGTTAGTTATAACTAATTCGATTGACCGCGAATCAATGCGGTGAAAGGGAGCGGCTTTTCATGAACGATGCGGCATTGTATGCGCTGGCGCTGACGCTGCTCGCCGGGCTGAGCACCGGTCTCGGCGGCGTGCTCGCGCTGCTGGCGCGGCGGGAGGACGAGAAGTTCCTCTCGGCGAGCCTGGGATTTTCGGCGGGCGTGATGATCTACGTCTCGCTGGTGGAGATGCTGGCGACCGCGCGGGAAACGGCGTCGGGCGCGATGGGCGAAAGCGCCGGCGGCTGGCTGGCGGTCGCGGGATTTTTCGGAGGCATCCTCGTGATCGCGGCGATCGACCGGCTGGTGCCGTCGGCGGAGAACCCGCACGAGGTGCGCGCGGCGGGCGAGGGTCCGCAGCTCAAGCGCGTGGGGGCGATGACCGCCGCCGCCATCGCCATTCACAACTTTCCCGAAGGACTGGCGACGTTCGTGTCGGCGCTGGGCGATCCGGGCGTGGCGGTGCCGGTGGCGGCGGCGATCGCGCTGCACAACGTGCCCGAGGGCATCGCCGTGGCGGCGCCGGTCTATCGCGCGACCGGTTCACGGCGGCGGGCGCTGCGCAGCGCGCTGCTGTCGGGGCTGGCGGAACCGGCGGGCGCGCTGCTGGGCTGGCTGGCGCTGCGGCGGGTGATGAGCGACGCCCTTTCCGGCGCGATTTTCGCCGCGGCGGCGGGCATCATGGTGTTCATATCGCTCGACGAGCTGCTGCCGGCGGCGCGCGCCTATGGCGAGCACCATCTGGCGATCTATGGGCTGGTCGCCGGCATGGCGATCATGGCGGTGAGCCTGCTGGTGCTGTGACGCCCTTTACAGACGGGGAAAACTGTGGTATCATGAAGGCGATATTCAATGCACGACGGGAGGAGACGGCGATGGAAAACGCACCGGCAAGGCGGCGCAGGCGCAGGCGCCGCGCGAGTCCGGCACGTCTGGCGGCGATGGCGGCGGCGATGGTCGCCGTGCTGGCGGGGACGTTCGCGCTCGGCTGGCACTTCGGGGTGGAGTCGACGCGCTACCGTGGCGAGATCCTGCTGGTCAACGCCCAGAACCGCCTACCCGCAGATTACGTGCCCGAGGGGCTGGTCAACCTCTACGAGCAGCGCCATTCCTTCCGGCTGGCGCGCGCGGACATCTACCTCACGCGCGAGACCTACGAGGCGATGGAGGCGATGTTTGCCGCCGCCGAGGC
>CALVPU010000041.1 GCA_944353735.1 uncultured Eubacteriales bacterium
CGGCAGCGCCAGCAGCAGGTCGTTGTCCTTGCCGCCGTAGACGGCGCTGCTCGCGCCAAACGCGGTGAACATCAGTCCCGTAACCAGCGCCGCGATGCCCATAAAGACGAACACCAGCGATTCCATGCCGAGCGGCGCGAGCACGGAGACGAACAGCGTCGAGTAGACGCCGGAGATGTACAGCGCCAGAACCGAGATCAGCACGACTGCGCCGACGCCGGACACGGCCTTTTTCTTTTTGCCGCGGCCCACGCCCGAGCTGACGACCAGCATCGAGCGCAGGCTGACCTTCAGCAGTGCGAAGAACTTTTTCATTCCTTCTCGCCCTCCAGCTCGAGGAATACGCTTTCCAGCGAGGAATCGCCGACGACGTCCTCGGTGTCGCCGTAGCGGATCAGCTCGCCCTGTTTGATGATGGCGATCTTGTCGCAGAGCCTTTCCGCGACCTCCAGCACGTGCGTGGAGAAGAACACCGACGATCCCTGCGCGCACAGCTGCGCCAGAAACTCCTTCATGATGTGTGCCGCCGAGGGGTCGAGGCCCACCATCGGCTCGTCGAGCAGCAGCAGCTTGGGCTGGCGGATAAACGCCGAGATCAGCGCCAGCTTCTGGCGCATGCCGTGCGAATAGCTGCCGATGGGGGAGCCGAGGCTGCCGGTCAGCTCAAAGGCGTCCGCATACTTTTCAATGCGTTCCGTGCGCGCCTGCGCCGGAATGTCGTACAGGTCGGCGATGAAGTTCAAAAAGGCGATGCCGGACATGAATTCGTACAGGTCCGGATTGTCTGGCAAAAACGCCGTCACGCGCTTGGCTGCCAGCGGTTCGCGGCGGATGTCATGTCCGTCGATGCGGATCGTGCCCTCCGTGAAGTCGAGCACGCCCGCGCAGGCGCGCAGCGTCGTGGACTTGCCCGCGCCGTTGTGACCGATGAAGCCGACGATCTCGCCCGGCTGTACGTGCAGGCTCAGGTCGCTGACCGCCCGCTTTCCGCCGGAATAGGTCTTGGAAAAGTGTTCGATTTGCAGCATGTTCATCCTCCTTGTATCTCGGCGTGCGCCGAAATGTGCTTCCCACTTTGCGTCCGTCCGGGCGATTCGCTGAACCTTTCGGAAGCATGACCATTGTATCCTGTGCGCCGCAGGACGTCAAGGCATGCCGTGCAAAAGATGCGTTTCGGCGTCCGAAATGTCCGTATGCGCGCCTGAAATGGCGCAATCGCGTCCGTTTGGCGGACAAAAATTATTATACTGCGGAAATCGCATTATGTCAAGCGCCCACCCGCTTATACTGAACGTGGAGGTGGCGCAAATGTCGAAGCCGCGCACGGTCCCGCGGGGCACGCGCAACATCGTCGGCGCAAAGGTCGAGCGGATTCGCAAGGCGAAGCGCATGAAACAGAAGGAGCTCGTCGCCATCCTGCAGAGCAAGGGCATGGACATCTGCGACACCAGCATGTCCCGTCTGGAAGGGCAAAACCGGCTGGTGCAGGACTTTGAGATCCCGATCCTCGCGGAAGCGCTGGGCGTGACGGTGGAGTGGCTGCTGTCGCCGGAAGAGGACGCCTGAAGGACCTGCCAGCGCCGGTCGCGCAATGCGAAGAGAACGCCGCCCCGAGATTCGGGAGCGGCGCTTTGCGTATGCCGGACTCCGCGCCGGGCGCGGGGTCCATTCAAGGACGTTTATTCGATTTCTGGAACGTCGAACTGGGCGCACAGGCGGGAAACAGCCAGCGAGATGACGCAGCCGCCGGCGATGCAGGCGAGGCAGAGCAGCGCGTTCTCGGCGGAGCGGAAGATGTCCGTGGGAATGACCATGACCATGCTGGCGACCACGATGCCGATCAGCGCGTGGGAGAGCACGGAGTGCCAGCGCTCGAAGGCGGCGTTGACCAGGCGCGGGAGCAGCAGCAGGCACAGCGCCACGCCCGCCGCCAGCGGCAGCAGCACGGGCATCGACAGGGAGGAGATGCCGTCGAGCATCGGCTGGTACAGCCCGAAGAAGATCAGCAGCGTCGACGAGCTCAGGCCGGGCACGACGAAGCTCAGCCCCCACATGATGCCGCAGAAGAAGTATCCGGGAATGCCGGGCGCGATCTCGACGCCGCTGACGTGGCGAAGCATCAGCAGTACGCTCAGCAGCGCGAGGAAGCCGATGAACATCGCCGTGATTGAGGAACGCTTGCGCTCTCGCGCGCCGGCGTCGCGCCACAGGTCCGGCAGCGTGCCGAGAATGAAGCCGACGAACGCGCAGGTTACCGCATTGCTGTTCATGCCCATCAGCCAGCTGGCGAGGCCGGAGAGCCCGACGAAGCCGATCAGACCGCCCAGCACAAAGAAGAACAACCGCACGCCGTCGGTCTTCAGCGCCTTGAAGGGATGGGACAGCAGATTGATGATGGGATTGTACATCCCGAACGCCGCGCAAAGCGCGCCGCCGCTGACGCCCGGCAGAATCGCGCCGAAGCCGACGAGCACGCCCTTGAAGATCAACAGGATGGGGTCGATGAACCGACTCATGGTTTTTGATTCACTCCTTTGATGCCATATCTCCCGCATTGTAGCACACGAAGATGAAATGCGGATTCGCTTTTCTTATTGATATGATTATAAACGAGCGAATATTGCAAAAAAGCGCGGGGCTTTGCGAAAAGCCCCGCGCGCACGGCCTTATGGTTTCTCCACCCACTCGGTGAAGTTGTTCATCCGCGACTTGTTGCCGGAGATGAAGAGGATATCGCCGCGCTTGAACACGTATTCGGGATTGACGGTCTCGATCAGCGAGCCGCCGGTCTCCACGGCGATGATGTTGATGCCGAAGCGACCGCGCAGGTTGACCGCGAGCACGGTCTTGCCCACGATCTTTTCCGGGATCTCCATCTTGGAGATGTTCAGCTGGCGGCTCAGCTCAACGAAGTCGAGCACCCGGGACGTCTCCAGGCGGTGGGCGAGGCGCACCGCCATGTCGTGTTCGGGATAGACGATGCTGGCGCCGAGCTTGGTGAGGATCTGACCGTGTTCCGGGCTGCTCGCCTTGGCGATGACGGTGGGGATGTTGAGGCTGACCAGATTGAGCGTGGTCAGAATCGACGTATCCAGATGCTCGCTGATGCAGACGATGGCGACGTCGCAATTCTGCATGCCGCATTCCTCGAGGGTCTTCTTGTCCAGCGCCTTGACGACGTAGGCGTTGTCGGTGTACTCGCGCAGTTCGCGGACCTTTTCCTCGTCGCGGTCGACGACGATCAGGTCGGCGCCTGCCATGCCCAGCTCGACGGCGAGCGCGAAGCCGAACCGTCCCAATCCGATGATGCCGTAGGTGCTCTTTTCCTTCTTGGATTTGTTGAACATGCGTTCTATCCTCCTGTGTCAGCCGATGGCAATGTTGCCGTCCGGGAAGTTGGCGCGCTCGCCCCGCGCGAAGTGCCACAGCGTGGCGATGGTCAGCGGACCGAGGCGGCCGATGTACATGATCAAGATCGAAAGCAATTTGCTGCCGTCCGACAGCGTGGTGGTGATGCCGGTGGAGAGACCGACCGTGCCGAACGCGCTCGTGACCTCAAACAGACTCTGCATCAGCGTCACGTGGGGATCCATGACCAGCATCAGGAACGTGCCCACAATCACGACGGACAGCGCCAGCAGCGTGATGACCGCCGCTTTGCGGAAGGTTCCGACGGGCAGCGCGTAGCGAAAGCCCTTCTCCGAGGTGTTCGTCGCCGCCGCCTTGATGCCCTGAATCAGCGCGAACAGCGTGCTGGTCTTGATGCCGCCGCCGGTCGATCCCGGCGAAGCGCCGATGAACATCAGCACCGTCAGCACCAGCAGACCCGCATCGCTGAAGCCGCCGAGCGAGTAGGTCGAAAAGCCCGCCGTTCTCGCGGAAACGCTGTGGAAGAACGCGCCGAGCCACGTCACGTCTTCGGTGAGCTTGAGCAGCAGCGTGCCGACGACGATCAGCACGATCGAGACGCTGAGCACGACCTTGGCGTGCATCGAGAACTTGTGCCAGCGAAAGCGCTTGGCGACGACCTCGCGGAGGACGAGGAAGCCGATGCCGCCGAAGAAGATCAGCCCGCAGGTGACGAGGTTGAGCAGCACGTTGCTCTGGTAGGGAATCAGGTTCTGGAAGTTGCCGAGGATGTCGAAGCCGGAGTTGTTGAATGCCGCCACCGAGTGGAACAGGCTGATGCCGACGGCGCGCAGCGGCGAATAGTCCTGTACAAACACGATGAAGCTGAGGATCGCGCCCGTGAGCTCAAACGCCAGCGTCGTCAGAAATACGCTCTTGATGAACTTGACCGTGCCCTTGCCGGAGTCGAGGTTCATCGCCTCGCGGATGATGCTGCGCCCCTTCATGTTGACCTTGCGCCCGATGGCGAGGATCACGCCCGCGCCCACGGCGGTCACGCCGAGACCGCCGATCTGGATCAGCATCGCCAGAAAAAACTGCCCCAGCGGCGTGAACGTGTCGCCGGCGTCGATGGCGATCAGACCCGTGACGCAGACGGCGCTGGTCGAGGTGTACAGCGCGTCGATGTAGCGGACGGATACGCCGTCCTGGATGCTGCAGGGCAGCATCAGCAGACCGGAGCCGATCAGTATGACCAGCGCGAAGCCCAGCGCGATGATGCGCCCCGCGGATTGCCGTTTG
>CALVPU010000042.1 GCA_944353735.1 uncultured Eubacteriales bacterium
GGGCGACGCCTCCGGCGGCAGGCTCGGCGAGCCCTGCGGAGTCGGCGTCGGCGCATTGGACTGCGGCGAGGGCGAAGGCTCGCCCTCCGGCGGCAGCGTCGGCTGGTTCGACGGCGGCGTCGCGGCAGGATCGCCGCTGTCGGGCGCGTCGGTCGCGGAAGCGCGCACCGCGGTATCGTCCGCGCCGCCGCCCTGCGCCGCGTCGCTGCCCAGCCCCGCGCTGGAACCGGTGGAGGGGTCGAGCGCCACCCAGCCGATGCCGTCGAAGTAGACCTCCGCCCAGGCGTGCGCGTTCTCGCCGGTGACGACCACGCCTTCGCCGGCGGGCACGGCGTAGCCCTCGACGTAGCGCGCGGGCACGCCGGCGATGCGGCACATCACCGCCATCGCCGAGGCGAAATAGCTGCAATAGCCCTCGCGCGTCTCGAGCACGAACTGGGAAACGAAGTCGCGCTGCGCGTCGGGATAGACCGGATCGAGCACGTAGGCGCAGTTCTCCGACAGCCATTCGGCAATCGCCGCGGCGCGGTCGTAGTCGTTCTCACACGCCGCCGTCAGCGACGCGACCAGCTCGTACACGCCCGGCTCGATGCCCTCCGGCAGCTGCAGGCACGCCTCGAGCGCCTCCGCATCGCCGCCGTCCGCCTGCGCCGCAGCCACCGCCGCGCGCAGCTCCGGTCCCGCCTGCCAGCCGGTGAACGAATAGCGGTCGCCCGCCTGCACGCGGCGCGACAGGAACAATTCGCCGATGGAATTGTAGTACACCGCCGTATCCAGCGACATGTCAAACGACGCCAGCCGCCCGGTGACGAACAGCGAACTGGTGCCCTCGGCGAGCATCTCCACCTCCACGTCCACCGGCACGAACGCCTCGTTGTCCTCCATGCTGAACACCTCCGCGCGCACGCCGCCGCGCGTGAAGTCGTAGTACAGATAGCGCGCCTTCGGACTGGCGTCCTCCCACGAATTGCCCGTGTAGGTGCGGCGAATCGAGCCGCGCAGCAGCACCGGCGCGTCCGCGGTCACGCGCATCGCCGGCTCCGGTTCCGGATTCGCCGGACCACCCAGCAGCGCCACGACCTCGCCCTCCACTTCGGCGGCATGGTTGTAGCCCTCCGTGCTGATGGTGTACGGCACGCGCTCCTCCGTGAAGCGGAAGTAGTCCTCAAACATCATGCGCACCACCTGCGCGGCGCGCTCCAGCGGTTCCCACACCACGCGCCCCGACGGCACCAGCAGCAGCGCCAGCACCACCGCCAGCGCCGTGGGCGCCAGCACCCGCCATGCGCCGGTATCGCGCGGCAGCTCGCCCGAGAGCGCAAACGCCGCCACCGCCGCCAACAACCCCGGCACCGCGACGCCGAACGCCATCGACGGCGACGAGGCGTAGCCGACGATGAACAGCCCAAAGAAGATCACCAGCGCAAACGGCGTGCCGCCGCGGCGAAACAGCATGGCAAAGTACGCCGCCGACAGCACCACCGCCGTCGCCGCCGCCAACATCCTGCCCGCGCGCGCCAGCGACGCCGCGTCCATGACCACCTCCGGGTCCGCCAGCGACATCAGCCAGTCGCGCAGCGCCGACACCGCGCCGGCGTTCATCCACAGCGCGGCGCCGCCCGCCGCCAGCGAAAGCGCCGCCGATACCGCCGCCAGCACGCCTGAGCCCGCCGCCAGCGCGCTGAACAGCACCGCCGCCAGCGCCGGCAACCATATCCACGACGCGCTCGCCGCAAAGCCCAGCGACGCCGACAGCACCGCCGCCGACGTTCCCGCCATCGGCAGCGCCAATACCGCCGCGATGACGATCCGAACCAGTCGATTCCTCTTGTTCATAGCGCTCTCCCTAAAAAATCAAACCGAAAACGCCGCCTCCCCCAAACGCCGCCCCATAACCCCCTCAACTCGCCCAGCAAATCCCGCCGCGCGTGCCGCCGGACTTGATTTTACTGGCTGGCCCGCCTGCATTCTTCGACAAGCTGCGCAGCACATGAAATGCGATTCCAAAGGGTCCCAGACCCTTTGGCGGGAGTCCTCAGGGGGCAGCGCCCCCCGAACGTTCCCCAAACGCCGCCCCATACCCCCTCATCTCCAACCAGCAAATCCCGCCGCCTCCCGGCGGGATTTGCCCCGGGCAGAAACGTAAGTCCCTCTCCTCCCACCTCCGCGGCGCAACGCGCCGCCACAGCGGGATTCCAAAGGGTCTCAGACCCTTTGGCGGGAGTCCTCAGGGGGCAGCGTCCCCGAACATTCCCCAAAGCCTCCCCATAACCCCCTCATCTCCAACCAGCAAATCCCGCCGCCTCCCGGCGGGATTTGCCCCGGGCAGAAACGGATAAACCCCCTTCCCCCCTTCGCAGCGCATGAAATGCGCTGCAGCAGCGGGATTCCAAAGGGTCTCAGACCCTTTGGCAGGGGTTCTCAGGGGGCAGCGCCCCCTGAGCGTTCCCCCCTGAGCGTTCCTCCGTTCGCCTACCCCAGCTCGGCGCGCTGGACCTCGACGCCCTCCATCTTGAGGCGCTCGAGCATTTCGAGGGATTCCTCGCGGGGATCGTCGGTGGCCCAGACGAGGCGGGTGCGGATGCCGGAGCGCTGCATGCGCATGGCGAGGTCGGCAACGCGGGTGGTGAGGCGGGCGGTGGCGAGCACGGCGCCGCCGGTGCGCTGCATGCGGGCGAGCATGAGGGCAAGGACCTGCTCGTAGGCGTAGGGGCTGTCGAAGCGCACGCGCATGAGGGCGTCGGCGAAGGCGGGCAGGTCGGCGGGGAAGTGCCCCGAGACCTCCGAGGGCTCGGCGGACGTCAGCGGCATGCGCACGGGATCGCCCGCTTCCAGCTGCGCCTTGGCGGCGCCGAGACACGCCTCGCAGACGGCATCCTCGGCGGAAAGCTGGCGGTCCTTGAGGGCGGTGACGGAGGAAAGATCGGGGATGATGAGCGTGTCCGGACGGGCGCTCTCCTCATAGGTGCGCACGACCACCTCGCGGCGGCGCATGGAGAGCTTCCAGTGGACCTTCTTGAGGCTGTCGCCCTCCTGCCAGGCGCGGATGTCTGAGGGCGAAGCGTTGTCCTCGGCGGCGCGGGCAAAGAACTCCGGTCCCACGTCCGACGCCGCCAGCGGCAGCTCGCTCGCCGGCGCGGGGTTCGGCACGACCTCGACGCGCAAAAGCTTGCCGCCGGGGCGGCGGGAAATGGAGAAAAAGCCGAACATGTCCCGCGCGGCGACGCGCGTCACGCCTGCCTCGTAGACGCCGCGGTGCGGACAGGGCACGCGATGGCGGAACGAGCGCGCCACAAACGGCGGCGTGCACACGCTGATCTCCTGCTCCGGCAGCAGCGAGGACGGCACGCTCAGCTGCACGCGCACCGACGCCACCGGCAGCAGCGATGCATGGCGCACCGTGAACACCGTCATCAGCGTCTCGCCGCGCTTCACGCGCGGGCGCACGCCCTTCATCTCCACGCGCAGCGTGAACACCGTCCACAGCGCCGACGCCAGCCCCAGCAACAGCATCGCCGCCAGCAGGATCAGCAGCAGATAGTACACCCGCGCGCCGGTGCTCAGCCCCGCCGCGAGCAGCGCCGCCATCGCCACCAGCGCGCCGGTCAGCCGCGCGCTCACTTGACCTTCACCGGCACCTGCACGGAGCCCATCACGTTCGCCAGAATGCGCTCGGCGGTCATGCTGCGCATGCGCGCCTCGGGGCTGAGCACCAGGCGGTGCGCCAATACCGGCTCCGCCATGCGCTGCACGTCCTCCGGCACCACGTAGTCGCGCCCCTCCAGCAGCGCCCGCGCCTGCGCCGCGCGCAAGAGCGAGATCGCCGCGCGCGTGGAGATGCCCAGCTGCAGCGCGCCCGAGCGGCGCGATGCCGCCGCGATCGCCGAGATGTAGGCGCGGACCTCCTTCGCCGAATAGACCTTCTCGACCTCCTGCTGCAGGCGCACGATGTCCGAGGCGGTGCAGATGGGCTTGAGTTCCTCCATCGGGCGCGCGCCCGTGGTGTAGCGCTCGAGGATCTCCGCCTCCTCCTCCGCCGTCGGATAGCCGATGGACACGCGCATGAAGAAGCGGTCCAGCTGCGCCTCCGGCAGCGGATACGTGCCCACGAAGTCCACCGGGTTCTGCGTCGCCAGCACGATAAACGGCTTGGGCACCTCGTAGGTGACGCCGTCCACCGACACCTGCCCCTCCTCCATGACCTCCAGCAGCGACGACTGCGTCTTGGGCGACGTGCGGTTGATCTCGTCCGCCAGCACGATCTGGCTCATGATCATGCCCGGACGGTACTCCAACTCGCCCGTCTTGAAGTTGGCGATGGAAAAGCCGGTGATGTCGCTGGGCGTGATGTCCGGCGTGAACTGGATGCGCTTAAAGGAGCAGTCCAGCGACTTCGCCAGCGCCGACGCCAGCGTCGTCTTGCCCACGCCCGGCACGTCCTCGATGAGCACGTGACCGCGGCAGAGCACGGCGATCATCATCAGCTCGACCGCCTTCTCCTTGCCCACGATGACCTTCCCGACATTGTTCTGCAAAAGCTGCGCAAAGCGCTGCGTCACCTGCATGGATGCCGCCTCCTGTCTGTATCGTTCGGCGCCCCGCAAAGGCAATCGCTTCCCTCCGCGCGCCGGCGCCGCCGGTATCGCTCATAAAAATCCAATTTTAGTATACAAAATCCGCCCGCGCATTACAAGTTCGCCGCCGCAAAACGGGGAAATTGTGCTATAATATTCACCATAACGTCGCATTTTCAGCGCATTTGAGGAGGGACCTGCCATGATTCTGGGCATCGGCTGCGACCTGTGCCGCGTCGAGCGCATCGCCGCGGCGCTGCAAAACGAGCGCTTTGCCATGCGCGTTTACACGGACGCCGAGCGCGCGCGCCTCGAGAACCTCTGCCCCGAGCGCCGCGCCGAACGCGCCGCCGGACTGTTTGCCGCCAAGGAGGCGGTCGCCAAGGCGCTGGGCACGGGATTTTCCGGCTTCGGCTTCGCCGACGTGGAGATCCTCGCCCGCCCGGGCGGCGCGCCGCAAGCGATCCTGCACGGCGCAGCCCGCAGCCGCCTGCCCGCCGGCGCGCGCGCGCACGTCTCCATCAGCCACGACGCCGGCATCGCCCAGGCGTTCGCCGTGATCGAACGCGAACCATGAACCAGCGCGAACCATGGCGCAAGGCAAAGCGCAGACAAGGCACGCCGGGAGTTAAGACAAAGCGCGGGACATAGCAAAGCGTGGGGCATAGCGCGCCGGGAGCGCGCGAAATGCGCGCACGAGATACTGCCCGCGCACAGCAGGCACGCGGTGAAAGCACGCGCGCTGAGCGTCTGAAACTTTGCCGGCGGCAAGATTTATCTCGGAGAGACTGACTTTGCCTGTTGAAAAAATCAGCAAAATCCCCTTAGAACGTCAGGCGCGGACAGCCTCTTTCCGCCGTGCGCTTCTGTGCTTTGCCCATATTCATTCGTGCACCTGCTCCCTGCGTTTGTGCGCAAACGCAGGGGCAACACTCTGCCAGAGTAATGAGAAAGCCTGCAAGCCAGGGAAGCAAGTGCAGCTGACGCTGGAAGCAAAAATTGCCTCCGATTCTATCTTTATCGGGGCAATTTTTGCGGTTGCAGGCTTTGTCAACGCTCTGAGCCCGGAACCTTTCGGTTCCGGGCTCCTCTTGTCTGTTCAGCTGCATGCCGCGCGGAGCGCTGGGCTGCGCGGGTTTTCATTCCGCCGCGGCGGTGAACGCCTGCGGCTCGGTCGCGGTCTCGGCGGGCGCCGAGGCGGCGCTGAGGGTCGCGCCGACGATCGCCTGACTCCACGTCACGTTCGCGCCGATGTCATAGCCCTGCAACGCGGACGTGTAGAAATCGTAATAGGTGTTGGAGTAGACCGGAATCGCGGGCAGCACCTCCGCCCAGCGCTCCTGGAACGCCACCCACTTCTGGCAGTAGCTCAGCACGTCGCCCGGCTCGGTGCGCGCCATGTCCACCGCGAGGTCGTACAGCGCCTCGTCGGCGATGCCGGTGCGGTTGAACGCGCCCTGATAGGCGTCGTCGGGATTGACGGCGTTCGACGGCTCGAACACGTAGGAGAAGTTAGTCGCCAGGTAGATCATGTCACAGTCGCGCTCGGCGGTGCGGTAATAGCGCTCCAGCAGCTCCGGCATCGGCACCGCTTCGACCGTCAGCGCGACGCCGACCTGCGCGAGGTTGTCCGCCAGCGCCGTCTCAAGCAGCGCGCCGATGGCGTTGCCCTCGGGATAGATGAGCTTGAGGTCCAGCGCGACGAGCTCGCCGCCGATCTCCTTGCAGCGCACGTCGTCGCTGGCGAGATCAAACGCGCCGCCCTCGCGGTTGAGCGTCCAGCCGTCGCTCTCGAGCAGCGCCGCGGCGGCGTTGAGGTCGAGCGCATAGTCGCGCACGCCGTCCAGCGACAGCGCTTCCCAGGCGGCCTGCGCGTCGGTCGCGGCTTCGCCGGCATCGGCGTCGGACGCCGCGAGCGGTACCGCGACCCTGCCGTCGATGAGGCGCGTCATCCACTGACCGAGGCCGTAGCAGCCCTTGACGGCGGCGCCGTAATTGCCGACGTAGCCGCTGACGAGCGCGTCCTTGTCCATGCAGTAGGCAATCGCCTGACGGACCGCCGCGCTCGACACGGCGGGCTGCTCGCAGTTGAACGACACGAAGCTGAAACCGCTGCGGTCGTAGGACTGGGCGGCGATGCCGCCGCTGGCGGCCAGCGCCAGCCCCGCGTCGATGACGTCCGCCTGCACGCACTTGTGCAGCAGGTCGACCGCGCCGCTCTGCAGCTCGGCGACCATCGTCTGCGGCGAGACGGTGCGGAACACGATGCGCGCGATGGACGGCTTCACGCCGTCGGCGTTGCCCTTGTAGTATTCGTTGATGGCGAACGTGGCGGTACGGCTCTCCCAGTCGAAGCTCTCCAGCGTGTAGGGACCGCTGACCACGGACGGGTGCGACAGATAGCCGCTGTTCGGGTCGAGGATGGTGGCATTGAGCAGCTCGGCGGTAAAGATGGGCTGCTCGATTTCGGGATCGATGTTGCGGATGTACGCGCCGTCGCCGTCGTCCGCGACCTCGCAGCCCGGGGCGATCACGGCGATCGGATAGGGACAGACGTCGAGGATGCCCAGTTCATAGAAGAACGGGCGGTACTCGGCGCTGACGGTGACCGCCAGGGTGTAGTCGTCGAGCACGCGCACGCCGGAAAGCACATCGGCGTCGCCGCGCTTGTAGGCGTCCACGCCCACGATCCAGTCCGACGAGACCGTCTCGCCGCCAATCGCCGCCACCTCGGGCGACGCCGCCAGCAGCATGGAGAAGGCATAGTCGCGCGCCGTGATGGGCGTGCCGTCGGAATAGGTCAGACCGCCGCTGAGGGTGATCGTGTAGGTGCGGTTGCCGCGGGGATCGTCGGCGGCGGAAATGCCAGTGACGACGGTGGGGTCGATGCCGTAGCTGCCGCGCTCGCCGTTCCACTGGATGAGGTTGTAGCCGTGCAGCAGCATGCGCACGTCGATGTCCGAGGTATTGTCGCCCCACATCTCGGTAAAGAAGCTGCCGCTGAGCGCGGTGGTCGAACCGACGACCAGCTCGTCATCCGGCGCGCCCGCGGCCTGCTCCGCCATCGCGACCGTACCCGCCAGCGCCATCAGCGCAGCCAGGAGGATCGACAGGAGTTTTTTCATGGTCTGTGCTCCTTTCATACCGGTTCACGGATTCGATGGTTCGGATTGCGGCGAATCCCGGCGCGCTTGCGCGCGCCGGGCCGCCCTCGGCTTTACTCGAAGCAATCGCCGACGTTCATCGTCACGAAGCCGATGTTCAGCGACACGCCGTTCGGGTCGATGTC
>CALVPU010000043.1 GCA_944353735.1 uncultured Eubacteriales bacterium
CGCTACGTGCAGGCGTTCGCGCGCGCCGGCGCGCGCATCGTCACGGTGCACGCCGAGGCGACCGCCCACCTGCGCCGCGCGCTCGACCTGATCCGCGAGGAAGGCTGTCTCGCCGGCGTCGCGCTCAATCCGGGTACGCCGCTGAGCGCACTCGAGTGCGTGCTCGACGAGGTGGATCTGGTGCTGGTGATGACCGTCAACCCCGGCTTCGGCGGTCAGAAGATGATTCCCGCGTGCGTGCGCAAGATCGCCGACGCCCGCGCCATGCTCGATCGCGCCGGTCGAGATGTGATGCTCGAGGTGGACGGCGGCGTCAGCGAGGCGACCGCGCCGCAGCTGGTTCGCGCCGGTGCGACGGTGCTCGTCGCCGGAAGCGCGTTGTTCGGCGCGCCGGATGCGGCGGCATTTATCCGCAGCGTCCGCGCCAGCGAGATGGAATAGACGCGCTGGCAGGCTGGAGCAGACCGCGCCGCCGGGCGGCGAAGATAGCGCGGCAAAATCGCGGGGGAAGATCCGCCGGATGCAGAAGGCGCTTGCCCTGCCAGCGCTTTGCGATGAAGCGCGCCGGGAGGCGAGGGAGTGGCGCGGAGCCGTGTCCGCACGGCGGATGAGTGAGGATGATGGCATCAATGCTCCAAACATCCGTGCCAGAGGAGCCGAGTCCGCACGTCGGGTGAATGCGGATGTTTCCATCGAGACCTTGCCGTCCTGAGGATGCCTGCCGGACGCGCGGCGGGGTTGCGCGCCCTGTCCGGCTCTGCCGCGGCGGGCAAACGCCGCATTTTGCGTGCCGTGTCCTATGCGCGGCGCGCTTTTTTGTTGCTCTGCCGGAATGTGAACGCCGGAAGGCTGTTTGCCGGAAAACGGCGGTGCGCGCTGTGCCCTTGCGCGCGCTTTTGCCCCGCGCTTGCGGCGGCGCGGAACTTTTTGGCGCCTTCAACCGTCTAACGGGAGAAAATCTCGCGGAGGTGAAGGGCGATGAAGAAGGTCGCAACGATGCTGTTGGCGCTGTGCGTGTTGGCGCTGGCGCCGGCGTCCGCCGAGACGGCGGGGAACGCGCTGGGGTTTGAACTGCTGCGGGCGTTGGGCGGCGGCGCGGAGAACTGCGTGCTCTCGCCGGTCAGCGCGGCGTATGCGCTGGCGATGGCGGCGGAGGGCGCACGGGGCGAGACCCGCGAAGAACTGCTCGGTGCGCTGGGTGTGGACGATCCCGAAGCGGTCGGCGCGCTGGCTGAGGCGCTCGAGGCGGCGGGGTTGAAGCTCGCCAACGCCGCGTTTGCGACCGGCGGCGCGGCGATTTCCGAGGACTACGCCGCAGCGCTCGCCGACGCGTTTGGCGCGGAGTGGTTCGATGTCGGCGACGATCTCGCCGGACGGATCAACGCGTGGGCCGCCGAACAGACCGGCGGGCTGATCGAGCGGCTGCTGGACGAACCGCCGGCGGATGACGTCGCACTGGCGCTGGTCAACGCCGCCGCCATGGAGGCGAAGTGGCAGTCGCCGTTTTTGCCCGAGGCGACCGAGGACGGCACGTTCCGCGCACCGGACGGCGACGTCACCGTGCCGATGATGCACCAGACGCTCTCCGCGCCCTACGGCGAGCGCGACGGCGTGCAGCTGCTGCGGCTGGGCTATGTGGACAGCGGCCTCGAGCTGCTGATCGCGCTGCCCGGCGAGGAAGCCGGCGTCGGCGACGTGCTCGACGGGATGTGCACCGAGGGCATGGACTACTTCCGCTTCGATGAGGCGGACGCGCGGGTGGCGCTGACCATGCCGAAGCTCGATCTCTCTGCGGACAGCAGTCTCGTCGCCGCGCTCCGGTCGCTGGGCGTGGAGACGCCGTTTGGCGATGCGGCGGACTTTTCCGGCATCTCCGAGGACGGCGGGCTGTGTATCGGTCAGATTTGGCAGAAGGCGCGGCTGGTATTCGACGAGGAAGGCACGCAGGCCGCGGCGGCGACGGTGGAGCTGATAATGCCCACCAGCGCGCTCGCGCCGGAGACGGTCGTGGCGTTTGACATGGACCGCCCGTTCGTGGCGGTGATCGCCGACGCGGAGAGCGGCGCGGTGTGCTTCGCCGCCGTGATAAACAATCCGCTCGGCTGAGCGCGTCGGCACTTCGTGGCGAAAGTGCGGCGATTTCGCCGGAAATTAACGGAGTTCTGCTTTGCGCGCGCGCGTGCGCCTGATATAATTGTAACAATGGCACGCGCGGAGCGATTCCGGCAAGGCGTCCGGAAACACGTTCATGTCCCGCCCATCGGCGGGGCATTTTTTCTGGAAATCGCGCGGTGTCCAGCGGTCCCCAGCGCGCGGGTGCGCGTAAAAAACGGAGGCGCGGCGCGCTTCCCATAAGAAGGATGGATGGGTAAGATGTCTGAAAACGGAATCCGGGATGCGAGGACGCTGGGCGTCCCCAAGATGCTGCTGCTGGGCTTCCAGCACATGTTCGCCATGTTCGGCGCGACGATCCTCGTGCCGGTGCTGACGGGGCTGCCGGTGGCGGCGACGCTGCTGTTCGCGGGACTGGGCACTTTGCTGTTCCACTTCCTGACGAAGGGCAAGGTGCCGGCGTTCCTCGGCTCGTGGTTCGCGTTCATCGGCGGATATGCGTCCGTGTGCGCGCTGTTTGAGGATACTTCGGGGCTCAACTGGATTCCCTACGCCGGCGCCGGCGTGTTCTGCGCGGGATTGCTGTACGTGGTGCTGGCGGCGCTGTTCCGCGCTTTCGGCGCGCAGCGCGTGATGCGCTTCTTCCCGCCGATCGTCACCGGCCCGGTCATCATCTGCATTGGCCTCAATCTGGCGAACTCGGCGGTGAACAACTGCTCCTCCAACTGGTGGATCGCGCTGCTGGCGATCGCCATCGTGGTGGTGAGCAACATCTGGGGCAAGGGCATGCTGCGGATCATCCCGATCCTGCTGGGCGTGGTCGGCTCGTATCTGGTGGCGGCGCTGTGCGGACAGGTGGACTTCACGTCCGTGCGCGAGGCGGCATGGATCGGCTTCCCGGTGCGCGGCGAGGACACGGTGTTTTCGCTGTTCGGCAACGTGGATGGCGGCAGGCTGGTCAGCGCCATCGCCATCATGATGCCCATCGCGCTGGCGACGATGGTCGAGCACATCGGCGACATGTGCGCCATCTCCTCCACCGTCGGCGTCAACTACGTCGCCGACCCGGGCCTGCACCGCACGCTGCTGGGCGATGGTCTGGCGACCTCCATGGCGGCGGCGTTCGGCGCGCCGGCGAACACCACCTACGGCGAGAACACCGGCGTGCTGGCGCTGACGAAGGTCTACGACCCGCGCGTGATCCGCATCGCCGCCGTGCTGGCGATCCTGTTCGCCTTCTGCCCGAAGTTTGAGGCGCTCATCGGCGCGATGCCGTCGGCGACGATTGGCGGCGTGTCGCTGATCCTCTACGGCATGATCTCCGCCGTCGGCGTGCGCAACGTCGTGGAGAATCAGGTCGACTTCACCAAGAACCGCAACGTCATCATCGCCGCGCTGATCCTCGGCCTGACGCTGGGCATCAACTTCAGTTCCGGCCTCGGCTGCGACACCGCCAACGGCGTCAACGGCGCGGTCTCGTTCACGATCGGCGCGGTGACGGTCAATCTCTCCGGTCTGGCGGTCGGCGCGCTGGCGGGCATCCTGCTCAACGCCATCCTGCCGGGCAATGACTACGTGTTCGGCGCCAACAAGCAGGGCGACACGTCCGTCAACTTCAAGGTCTGATCGGCGCGCGCAAGCCGCCGCAAGCCCGCTTTCCCGCGATGGGGAAGCGGGCTTTTTGCCGCCCACTTGCGCCGAAATGCGGCGAATCTCGGGCAAAACGGCGCATTTCGCCGGCGGCGACGGCAACGGCTTGCATAAGCGCCAAAGCGCGTGCTATAATAGAGGAAATTGCGAATGCGGGCGCTTCGCGGACGCGGAGCCGAGACACGGAGGGTATGCCGATGCGTTGGGACGTGGGAATTGATCTGGGCACGGAGAGCGTGCGCATGGCGGAGCTGAAGTCGGGACCGACGCTCGAGGCGGCGGCGGCGCTGGCGGTTCGCGACGGGCGCGAGTCGCCGGTCTGCGGCGGTGACGCCGCGGCGCGGCTCTATGGACGCACCTGCATGGGCATGTCGGTCGTGCGCCCGCTGCGCGACGGCGTGCTGGAGAACAGCTTTACCGCCGACCGCATGTTCCACTGGCTCTACCGCCGCATGGAGGCGGTCAACCCGCGGCGGCGCTTCAGCGCGCTGATCACCTGCGCGCCGTTTGCCCGACCGGTGCAGATGGAGGCGCTGCTGGCGGCGGCGACGGACGCGGGCGCGAGCTCGGCGGCGCTGGTGCGCGGCGACGCGGCGGCGGCGCTGGGCGCGG
>CALVPU010000044.1 GCA_944353735.1 uncultured Eubacteriales bacterium
CGCCTGTCCGCGCGCAAGCTTTCGCTCAGATCCGGTTTCCCATGTCCGCCGCGGCTGCGGAGCGGTGCTTCCAAATACAGTTTTATGCCGCCGCACACGCCAATATGCCTGAAATTGGTAGAATTGGTCGAAAGCGCTCCAACGGGCGTTTTTTTCCGCGATTGCAATTGACATTTCCGCCCGGATTGTGCTATATTTTTGGTTGCAATCGTATGAGATTTCATCAAAACTGCGGAAACTTCCGCGGCGATGAGGGCAGATGGAGTGAGCGCAAAGATGGAACGGGAACGCAACCTGTTGGTCGCCATGGAAGTTGAACCGGAACACGCCGCGCGCCTGCGCGAGGCTGCGCTGGGCTGGACGGTCGATTTTGCGACTGCGCCCACGGACGAGATGCTTGCGCGGGCGGAAGTAGTGGTCGGCAACCTGCCGGTGCGCCGGCTGACGGAGCTCGCGGCGCTGCGCCTGATTCAGCTGCAAAGCGCTGGCGTCGGCGATTACCGTGCGCTGTGTGCGCCCGGCCGCGGCGTGCGCGTCTGCACCGCTTCGGGCGCCTATGGACTGGCGATCTCCGAGCACATGTTTGGATTGCTGCTGGGGTTGCAGAAACGGCTGTTTGCCTACCGCGACCGCGCAGGACAGTGGCGCGATCTCGGCGCGGTGCGCTCGGTCAGCGGCGCGAATGTGCTAATCATAGGTCTGGGAAACATCGGCGGCGCGTTTGCGCGGCGCTGCAAGGCGTTCGGTGCCCGGGTTGTCGGCATCCGCCGCAGCGCAGGTCCCTGTCCGGAGGAATGCGACGCCGTCGGCATGCAGGCGGATATCGACCGCTGGCTGCCAGAGGCGGACGTCGTCTTTCTCTGCGTGCCGGAGACGCGCGATACCGTGCGTCTGTTTGACCGCCGGCGCATCTTCTCGATGAAGCCAGGCGCGATCCTGCTCAACGCCGGGCGGGGCACGGCGGTCGAAACCGACGCGCTGGTCGACGCCCTCAATGCCGGTCGCCTGTTCGGCGCAGGTCTTGACGTCACCGATCCCGAGCCGCTGCCGGCAGACCATCCGCTGTGGGCGTGTCCAAACGCCTGCATCACGCCGCACGTGTCGGGCGGACTGCACCTGCGCCAGACGCACGACGCCATCGTGCGCATTGCCTGTGCCAACATCCGCGCGTATGCGGCGGGCAAACCGCTGACCAACGAAGTCGACTATGAGAGAGGGTACTGACTGCGGAATGGACCTGCCAAAGAAGGGCGTTTACCGCCACTACAAGGGGAAGCGCTACGAGCTGCTCGGCGTCGCCACCCACTCCGAAACCCTTGAGCCGATGGCAGTCTACCGCGCGCTGTACGGCGACGGCGGCGTATGGGTGCGACCGCTCGCAATGTGGTCGGAGACGGTGGACACTCCGTCAGGCAAGACGCCGCGCTTTGCGCTTGAAGCGGAGCTCCACGCGCCGCCACAGGACAGCGATGCGCCTACCGATGCGGAGAAGGGGAGCGGCGGCAATCCCGGCGCAGCTTCCAAAACCTCCGCGCTCCAGGCGCGCACTGCCGGCGCAGAACCGGGCTCTGCTACGCATGGGGATTCCGCGCCCGGTCTGCCGTCCAAGTTCGCCGCGCTGAAACGCTATTTCGGCTACGATGCGTTCCGCGAAGGTCAGGAAGTGGTGGTGGATGCGATTCTCGCCGGACGCGACGTGTTGGCGGTCATGCCGACGGGCGCGGGCAAGTCGATCTGCTATCAGATTCCCGCAATGCTGATGGACGGCGTCGCACTGGTGATCTCGCCGCTGATCTCGCTGATGAAGGATCAGGTGGAGACGCTCATCCAGAACGGCATTCCCGCGGCGTACCTGAACAGCTCGCTCACCGAGCGGCAATTTGATCTTGCGCTGGCAAACGCGGCGCGCGGCAGGTACCGCATTGTGTACGTCGCCCCGGAGCGCCTGCAGACGCCGCGCTTTCTCGCCGCGGCGCGCGCGATGCGCGTAGCGCTGGTCGCCGTGGACGAGGCGCACTGCATCTCCCAGTGGCGGCAGGATTTTCGCCCCAGCTACCTTGAGATCCCCGACTTTCTGCAGGCGCTGCCTGCGCGACCTGTGGTGGCGGCGTTTACCGCTACCGCGACCGAGCGCGTTCGCGAGGACATCCGCGCGCTGCTGCATCTCGACGACCCGATTGTACAGATCACCGGTTTTGACCGCAAGAACCTCTACTTCAACGTCTCGGAACCGGCGGACAAGAGCGCGGCGCTGCTCGGACTGCTGGACGACTACCGCGGGCTTCCGGGCATCGTCTATTGCGCGACGCGCAAGAAGGTGGAGTCGGTCTACGAGCTGCTCATCCAGTCGGGGCGGTCGGCGGCGCGCTATCATGCCGGACTTTCCGATGCCGAGCGCCGCATGCAGCAGGATGACTTCATCTATGACCGGCGCGACGTCATGGTGGCGACCAACGCCTTCGGCATGGGCATTGACAAGTCCAACGTTCGCTTTGTCATTCACTACAACATGCCTAAGGACATCGAAAGCTACTATCAGGAAGCGGGGCGCGCCGGTCGCGACGGCGAGCGCGCGGACTGCCATCTGCTGTTTGGGCGGCAGGACATCCTCACGCAGCAATTCTTCATCGACCACATGGGCGAAGAAGCCGGTCTCGAGGGAGAAGCGCTCGAGCGCGTGCAGCAAGCGGCGCGCAGACGGCTGCAGGCAATGATCGCCTACTGCCAGACCCCGGACTGCCTGCGCGGCTATATCCTGCGCTATTTCGGCGAGGAAGCGCCGGCGCACTGCGGCTTTTGCCGCAACTGCCTCGATCCGCCCAAGGCGGCGGACGTGACGCGCGAGGCGACGGCTGCGCTCAACTGCGTCGACCAGATGGGCGAGCGCTATGGTCGCGGCATGGTCATCGACGTGCTGCGCGGCTCGGAAAACGAGCGCGTCCGCCAACTGCATCTGGACCAGCTGCTCAACTACGGCGCGCTGCGCCACTGGCGGCGCGACCAGGTCAGCCAGCTGATCGACCGCCTGACAGAGATGGGCGCGCTCGCATCGCAGCGCGTGGAGACGCGCGCGGGCGCGTTCCCCGTGCTGCGGTTGGGCGACCGCGCTGAGGAAATCCTCGCCGGCGGCGAGCCGGTAACGATGCTCGTGCGCGAACCGCACCAAGTCCGCCACAGGCAGTCTCCCGAACCTGCCAACGTTGACCGCGACCTGTTCGCCCGGCTGTCGGCGCTGCGCAAGAAGATCGCGCAGAGCCGCGGCATTCCGCCTTACGTGGTGCTCCACGACAGCGCCCTGCGCGGGCTCGCCGACCAAAAGCCGACGACGCTGGAGGCGATGGGGCGCGTAAACGGCATCGGCGTGGTCAAATTGCGCCAATTCGGCGCGCCCTTCCTGCGGGAAATCCAAGCCTATCTGGCGGAAACAAGCCTGAACGCCACGGACCCAAACGACAAGGAGGAATGAAGCATGAAGGAAATCCTGTCCCTCAATGGCGCATGGCAGATGCGCCCGGCGGATGAAGAGAACTGGCTGCCCGCAACGGTGCCCGGCTCGGTCTACGCCGACCTGCTCGACGCGGGCCGCATGGAAGATCCCTTCTGGCGTGCCAATGAACTGGAAGCGTTCGACCTGATGGAGAAGGACTACGTCTACCGCCGCACGTTCGAGCTGACCGAGGCGGATCTCGCGGCGGACGCGCTGCTGTTGACGTGTGAAGGATTGGACACCCTTGCGCACGTGACCGTCAACGGCGCCGACGTGCTCGATGCGGACAACATGCACCGCACTTGGGTCGTGGACATCAAGGAGGCGGCGGTTGCGGGCGAAAATGCCA
>CALVPU010000045.1 GCA_944353735.1 uncultured Eubacteriales bacterium
GTGAAGAGGTTGGTGTCCTGCAGGACGATGCCCAGCGAGTGGCGCAGATCGGCCTTCTTGACCTTGTTGATGTTGATCCCGTCGTAACGGATCTTGCCATCGTTGATCTCGTAGAAGCGCACGTCGCCCATCAGCTTGGTGTAGGTGGTGGTGCCGTCGTGGTGCGGGTGCTTCCACGCCCAGACGTTCGTGCGCTCCTTGCACTCGGTGAGGCTGCCGTCGGCGTTCTCGCGGGCGTTGACCAGCGTGACGTAGCCCTCGTCCGTCTCCGGCTGCTCGTCGAGCAGCGCGAAGATGCGGTGCGCGCCGGCGAGGCCCATGATGACCATGTTCACCTGGTTGGAGACCTGACCGATGGCGCCGGCGAACTGCTTGGTCATGTTGAGGAACGGCACCACGATGCTGATGCCGAACGCCATGCCGGAGATGCTGAGGTTGGGGGCGTCGGCGAGCATCAGCGCGCCGCCGGCGAGCGCCACGACGACGTACATCACGTTGCCGATGTTGCCCATCAGGGGCATGAGCACGTTGGCGAAGCGGTTGCCGTTGCGGGCGTTGTAGAAGATCTCGCCGTTGACCTTGTCGAAGTCCTTCTTGGCGCCCTCCTCGTGGCAGAACACCTTGATGACCTTCTGACCGGTCATCATTTCCTCCATGAACGCCTCCGCGTTCGCCAGCGTGATCTGCTGGCGCAGGAAGTACTTGGAGGAATGGCTGGTGATGTAGCGCGCGGCGAACGTCATCAGCACGACGCCGGCGACCACGATCAGCCCGAGGATGGCGCTGTAATACATCATGATGCAGAACACGGTCAGCAGCGTCACGCCGGAGATCAGCATCTGCGGCAGGCTCTGGCTGATCATCTGGCGCAGCGTGTCGACGTCGTTGGTGTAATAGCTCATGATGTCGCCGCGCCCGGTGGTGTCGAAGTAGCGGATGGGCAGGTCCTGCATGTGGCTGAACATCTTCTCGCGCAGCTTTTTCAGCGAGCCCTGCGTGATGATCGCCATCATCTGCGTGTAGAAGAAGCCCGCGATCAGGCTGACGACGTACATGGCGACGAGTATGCCGACCATGCCGAGCACCTTCCCCGCCACGGAGTTCCAGTCGCCGGACCGGTAGGTGTCGTCGACGATGGCGATGATGTTCTGCATGAAGATCGCCGGCGCGGAGCTGACGATGGCGTTGACGAGTATGCACACCAGCGTGACCGGCAGCAGCACCGGATAGAACTCAAACAGCGTCTTGAGCAGGCGGCGCAGCACGCCCTTGGGCGCGCGCTGACCGCGCGCGGTCGTCTTGCGGGGGGTCCCGGCGTTGTTGTTATTCGCCATCGTGCTCACCTGCCTTGTTCTGGGTCGTATAGACCTCGCGATAGATGTCGCTGGTCTTCATCAGTTCGTCGTGGGTGCCGATGGCGCTGATGCGTCCGCCGTCCATGACGATGATGCGGTCGGCGTCCTGCACGGAAGCGACGCGCTGGGCGATGATGATCTTGGTCGTCTCGGGGATGAACTCGCGGAAACCCTGCCGGATCAGCGCGTCGGTGCGCGTGTCCACGGCGCTGGTGGAGTCGTCGAGGATGAGCACCTTGGGCTTCTTCATCAGCGCGCGGGCGATGCACAGGCGCTGCTTCTGACCGCCGGAGACGTTGGCGCCGCCCTGCTCGATCCACGTGTCGTACTTGTCGGGGAACTGCTGGATGAACTCGTCCGCCTGCGCCAGCTTGCACGCCTCGAGCATCTCCTCGTCGGTGGCGTCGGGATTGCCCCAGCGCAGGTTGTCCTTGATGGTGCCGCTGAAGAGCACGTTCTTCTGCAGCACGACGGCGACGTTGTTGCGCAGCGCCTCGAGGTCGTAGCGGCGCACGTCCACGCCGCCGACCTTGACGCTGCCCTCGGTGACGTCGTACAGGCGCGGGATCAGCTGCACCAGCGTCGACTTGGACGAGCCGGTGCCGCCGAGAATGCCGATGACCTCGCCGGAGCGGATGTGCAGGTTCACGTCCGCCAGCGCCATGCGCTCCGCCTTGCGGGAGTACTTGAAGCTGACGTCGTCGAAGTCGATGGAGCCGTCCTTGATCTCGGTGATGGCGTCGGGCGGGCTGACGAGGTTGCTCTTTTCATTGAGCACCTCGACGATGCGCTCCATGGACTCCATGGACATGGTGATCATCACGAACACCATCGAGACCGTCATCAGGCTCATCAGGATCTGGAAGCTGTAGGTAAGGATGGCGGACATCTGGCCCACGGCGATGTCCACGCCGCGCCCCGAGATGACGGCATAGGAGCCGAACGAGAGCACGAACGCCATGCCGGCGTAGACGCAGAACTGCATCATCGGGTTGTTCAGCGCCATGATGCGCTCGGCGCGGGTGAAGTCCTGGCAGACGTCCTCCGCCGCCGTGGCGAACTTTTTCTTTTCGTAGTCCTCGCGCACGTAGCTCTTGACCACGCGCATCGCCTGCACGTTCTCCTGCACGGAGTCGTTCAGCGCGTCGTACTTGCGGAACACGCGGCGAAAGATCGGCATGGCCTTGCGGATGACCAGCGCCAGGCCGACACTCAGCAGCGGGATCGTGACCAGGAAGATCAGCGCCAGCCGTCCGCCCATGACGAAGCCCATGACGAACGAGAAGATCAGCATCAGCGGGCCGCGGATCGCCACGCGAATGATCATCATGAAGGACATCTGCACGTTGAAGATGTCCGTGGTCATGCGCGTGACCAGACTGGAGACGGAAAATTTGTCGATGTTCTCAAACGAATAGTCCTGAATGCGGTAGAACATGTCCCGGCGCAGGTTGCGCGCAAAGCCGGTCGACGCCGTGGCGCAGGTGTTGCCCGCCGCCACGCCGAACACCAGCGACAGCACCGCCATGACCACCAGCTGCGCGCCGTAGCGGGCGATGTCGCCCATGCCGCAGCCCGCCTGCATGTCGTTGACCAGATTGGCGATCGTGAAGGGGATGATGCACTCCAGAATCACCTCAAACGTGACCAGAAGCGGCGTCAGCAGCGCCGGCTTCTTGAACTCGCGAATGCTGCGAGCAAGCGTCTTTACCATATGAGACATTCCTCCTTTTTCTTCCAAATGCGCGCCGCGCCCATGTCCCGCAGCAGGCGGCGCTCAGGCGTCGAGGTTGGCGGTCATCTGCGCGGCGGCGGCTTCGAACGCGCGCAGCTGCGCGTCCGTCAGGCCTCGCGTGAGGCTCTGGTCGATGCGCCGCAGGCATTCGCCCACCTGCGCGTCCAGCTCGATGGCGCGCTGCGTGGGAATCAGGCTCTTCAGGCGCGCGTCGCTGGCGACGCTCTCGCGCCGGATCAGCCCGTCGCGCTCCATCTGCTGCAGCACGCCCGTGACCGTGGAGCGGCTGACGCCAAACATGCTCTCCACGTCGCGCTGATAGACGGGGCGCTCGGCGCAGTGTACGAGCAGATAGTGGATCACCCGGCACTGGATTCCCGTCAGCCCCAAACTCTGGACGTCGGCATTGATGCGCTTTCTGAGTTTGTGAAACAGCGTGCTGATCCACTCCCCGCAATCTTTGTCCACGCGACTCCCCCTTTCCCGCCCCGCGGCGCGCGTTCCGCCAACGCCGTCCGGGCGCATGTTCTCCGGTCCTATATTGTTCGGAACCTAACAATATTGTAGCGCGGTCGCGCGGGAATTGTCATGCAAGATTGGGGCGTTTTTCTGTGAAACTCAGGTGAAATCTTCCGCCAAAAACCAAAATCCGCGCCGAATGGCGCCAGCGCGCCCGCGCCAACTTGCGATTGTTTGGCAACCGCTGATCCCATGGGAGAAAGCGCCGCCTGTGCGCGCGCCCGGCCTCGCCCGCTTCCATGCCCGGCGCTTCCTGCGCCGCTGCCGGAAGCGGGACTTGATCCGCGCGTTGGCATTCGAGCCGATGTCGGCGGACGTTTCCTATGCGCGGCGCTGGAAGCAGGGTATAGATGCAAAGCCTTTAGAGGTACAGCAGAAATATCGCTTCCTATGCGCGGCGCCGGAAGCAGGGTATAAGCAAATCAATCGTACAGAGGAGCGAGCGTGCGTTTCCTGCGCGCGGCGGGAAGCAAAGCGGCAATCCCAAAAGGCGCAATTGCCATGCCTTTGCCGCCTGTGCGCGCGCCCGGCCTCGCCCGCAGACCGCCGACGGAATCGAACCATCCTGACCCCCGCGCGCAAAAAAACCGCGGCGGTCGAAACCGCAGCGGGGTATCAGAATGTTGGCGGACCACCCGCGCGCTGAAAGCGCCCGCACGTCAGGCGCGTGCCGCCGCTTGAAACGCAAAAAGGCGCCGCTTGCTCAATGGGCGGGGCGTTTTGGCGTTTGCGCCTTTGTCGGAGCTCTGAATTCGCCGCGCCCACGGCTTCGTGGGCGCGGCTGCGCGTCGATCGGGTTCACTGCATGTTGGCGAAGCGCTCGACTGCCTTGGTGAAGTTTTCGATGGTCTTGTCGGCGTCGCCGTGCTCGATGCCGTCGCGGACGCAGTGGCGGATGTGCCCCTCGAGAACCACCTGCCCCGCCTTGTTCAGCGCCGACTTCGCCGCGCTGATCTGCGAGAGGATGTCCTCGCACGGCACGTCCTCGTCGATCATGCGGTCGATCGCCTGCACCTGCCCGACGATCTTGCGCAGCCGCCGGTGAAGGTTTTCGGAATCCATGCACTGCCTCATTCGACCGCCCCCTTCCGCTCGCATTATAGCCAATCCCCGCGCCATTGTCAAGCGCAGGCGCGGCGAAAGCCCTCCTGCGCGCCGCTCCGGCGCATCCCATTTCCGCCGCTTCGCGCATCTTTACGAATGCGCCGCTCCATCCGCGCAAATGCGCCGGCTGCGCCGCGCTTCCGACCTGCCGCTTTGACGCCCGCTGCCGCGCGAATGCGTTGACAGTGCGGAATCTTCTATGCTATTATTATAGATACGACGGGTCTGCAAGACCAATTTCTTCGCGCGGGAGGTGGGCGGATGTACGACGTGTTGATCGCCGGCGGCGGAGCGGCGGGACTGGCGGCGGCGTGCGCGCTGGCGGAACCGGGCCGGCTGCGCGTGGCGCTGCTGGAAAAACAGCCGCGCGTGGGACGGAAACTGCTGTCCACAGGCAATGGTCGCTGCAACCTGACAAACGTCGCCGCGGCGCCGGCGCACTACCACGGCGCGCGGGGCGCGGCGGCGCGCGCGCTGGCGCTGTGCCCGCCGGCGGACGTGCTGGCGTTCTTCGAGCGGCTGGGCGTGCCGGCGGTGAGCGACGGCGAGGGCCGCGCCTATCCGATGAGCAATCAGGCGGCGTCGGTGCTCGACGCGCTGCGCCTCTGTGCCGCCGAGCACGGCTGCGAGATCCAAACCGGCTGCGCCGTGACGGAAATCGTTCCCCTGCACGCGCGGCAGGCGATGCGCGCGGACGGCGGCGGATCGACTGCCGCGGCAGCGGCGCCATCCCCTTTGCCCGCGCATGGCGAAACAGACGGCGCGTCCCGTCGGCGCCGTGCATCTGCAACGTGCGAGCATGATCGCTCCGTCCATTTCGCCGCCCGCCTCGATGCGCCCGCGGAGCGCGATTCCTGCCGGCAGGCGCGACTTGGCGCGGAAGCGCCTGCCGGATTTGACGTGCACGTGTCGGACGGGCGCACCCTGCGCGCGCGGCGGGTGATCGTCTGCACCGGCGGATTGGCGGCGCCGAAGCTCGGCGCGTGCGGCGATGGCTACCGGCTGCTGGCGCAGTTGGGACACCCATCGTGCGCAAAGCTGCCGGCAATCGCGGCGCTGAAAGCGCCGCCGGACGCGGTGCGCGGGCTGAAGGGGCTGCGCGTGAGCTGCGCGGTCGCGCTGAC
>CALVPU010000046.1 GCA_944353735.1 uncultured Eubacteriales bacterium
ATGTATTCAAAGCCATAGCGATAAATGTTCGTAAAATATCCCGTAAATTTCGCGCTTATTCATCCGAATGTTCGGATTTTTGCAAAAGCAAAGCCCGGCACGCTGTGTGCCGGACTTCGCTTGAACCTGCCATCCTTTCCGCGCTTTCAGGCGATTACAGACAATTCTCCGACGGACGAACGCGCGCGCGGCCCGTGGCGGCGTCGAACCCCTCCAGCACCAGCAGCGAGCGGGCGCCTTCGACGCGTTTCGTGCGCGGCTCCGCAGTGGCGATCATCACGCCGACGACGACAACCTCCGCCTGTAACTCGCGCAGGATGTCCACCATGCCCTGCAGCGTGCCGCCGCCCTTCATGAAATCGTCGATGATCAGCGCGCGCTGCCCCGGCGAGACGGCGCGGCGCGCCAGCGCCATCGTCTCGATGTGCTCGTTGCCGATGCCGCCGCCGGCGATATAGTTGATCTTCACCGCGGAGCCCTCGTAGGCACGGCTGTCGCGGCGGGCGATGACCAGCGGCACGTCGAGCATGCGCGCCGTCATCAGTGCGATGGGGATGCCCTTGGTCTCCATCGTCAGCACGAAATGCGGCTGGCGGTCGTAGTACTGCGCGGCGAGGATCTCCCCCATCGCCTGCGCGGTGACCGACTCTGCCGTGACGTCGGACGTGTACAGGAAACCGCCCGGCAGCATCCGCCCCGGTTCGGACAGCCGCTGCGCCAGCTCGCCCAGCACGCGCGCAACGCGCGCCGGCGACGGCATCGCGCGGTAACGAACGCCGCCCGCCGCGCCGGCGACGGTCTCGATCTTGCCCAGGTCGAAGCGCGCGAACGACGCGCTGATCAGGTCGATGTCCTCGCTGATGGTCGACTTCGCGGAGCCAAACAGCTCGCAGAACTCGCTGAGCGTGTGGATGCGGTTCGGCGTATCGGTCAGGATCCTCGTCATGGCTCCCAGTCGCTCGTTGCGCTTGATCTTATCCATCTTCAACCCCTATTTCCGAATATTTTCTGATGTCATATTATTATAATTCGGAATTGTTAGTTTTTCCCCCATTTTCCGCACTTTTTCACAAGTTTCACCGTAAAACTTCTCCGCCGCGCGTCGCACGCGCATTTGTCTATTTTGTTCTATATTTTATTGTGCAACTTGGTGCCTTTGCGCACTTCCTCCGTCAATCCACCCCGTCGGCGCGCGGAGTTCGGATTTATTCCGCCAACTTACAAAAATACCGCATGCAAAAGCGGATTTCTAAATGACATTTTAACAATATACTGTTATAATATGATTACGGTAATTCTCCAATCCTACCCATTTTCGACTGGAGGTTGGTTCCAATGGTGAAAATTGGCATCATCGGTTGCGGCGGCATCGCCAACAACAAGCACATGCCGGCGCTGAAGAAGCTCGCCGACGTGGAGATGGTCGCATTCTGCGACATCATCGAGGAGCGCGCGCAGAAGGCGGCGAAAGAATTCGGCGTCCCCGGCGCGAAGGTCTTTACCGACTACAGGGAACTGCTCAAGCTCGATCTGGACGTCGTGCACGTGCTGACGCCGAACAAGCAGCACTCGTTCATCACCGTGGACGCGCTGGAATCCGGCAAGCACGTCATGTGCGAAAAGCCCATGGCGATCAACTCCGCCGAGGCGAAGAAGATGCTCGACGCGGCGAAGCGCACCGGCAAAAAGCTGACCATCGGCTACCAGAACCGCTTCCGCCCCGAGTGCCTGTACCTGAAGAAGTGCTGCGAGGCGGGCGATCTGGGCGAGATCTATTACGCCCGCGCACAAGCGATCCGCCGCCGCGCGGTGCCGACGTGGGGCGTGTTTCTGGACGCCGAGAATCAGGGCGGCGGTCCGCTGATCGACATCGGCACGCACGCGCTCGACCTGACGCTCTGGGAAATGGACAATTACGAGCCGGCGATGGTCGTGGGCAGCACGTTCCGCAAGCTCGCGGACACGGAGAACGCCGCCAACGCCTTCGGCCCGTGGGACCCGAAGAAGTTCACCGTCGAGGACAGCGCCTTTGGCTTTATCAAGATGAAGAACGGCGCGACGATCGTGCTCGAGGCCAGCTGGGCGCTGAACACGCTGCTGGTCGACGAAGCCAAGACGATCCTCTGCGGCACCAAGGCGGGCGCCGACATGCTCGGCGACAAGGCCACGCCGCTGCGCATCAACGGCGAGCGCTTCTCGAAGATGTACACCACGCAGCCCGTGCTTGGCGCCGGCGCAGTGGACTTCTATGAGGGCGACGGCGACGGCACCCCCGCCGAGATCGAGGCGCGCATGTGGATCGAGCACGTCAAGGACAGCTCCAAGCCGCTCGTCACCAAGCCGGAACAGGCGTTCGTCGTCACTCAGATCCTCGAAGCCATCTACGAATCCCAGAAGACCGGCAAGCCCGTGTTCTTCGACTGAACGACAAGCCGCGCGGGGCTACCTCATCCGAGGCAGCCCCGCGCCTTTCCTGCCGGAAGTTTCCCTCCGCTTACCGACCGACCGCCAGCAGCGCCCAGTCGGGATAGTTGGTGATGACGCCGTCGCAGCCGATCGCCATCGCCTTTTCGACCATCTCGCGCGTGTTCGCCGTCCAGCAGTTGACCTTGAGGCCGTGCGCATGGGCGTCGTCGACGACTTCGCGCGTCAGCGAGGCAATTTCGGGATGAATGGCATCGCAGTTGTGGTCGAGCGCCGTCTGCACGGCGACTTCCCACGGATAGACCTTGTAGGTATCGGACTTCACGCCGGGATGATACAGATAGCCCGTGAACACATCGCCGTGCAGCGCCTTGAGCCGCTTGAGGATGCCGACGTTGAAGCTGGACACGATCACGCGCCCGACGATGCCGTACTTGTCGAGAATGTCGTAGAACTTGTTCAGCGCCGCGTCCTCGTCGCCGGCGAACTCCTTGACCTCAATGTTGATCACGCGCATGTCCTTGACGACGTCGAGCATTTGCTCCAGCGTCGGCGCGGTCTGCATTTCGCCGTGGAAATAGTGGGGATGGAACTTGCCCGCGAAGTTGTGCTTGGCGATCTCCGCGTAGGTCATGTCGGCGATGCGGCCGGTGCCGTCGGAGGTGCGGTCGATCGTCTCGTCGTGGCAGACGACGAACACGCCGTCCTTGGACAGATGGATGTCGCACTCGATGCCGTCCGCCTTCATGTCCACCGCCATCTGGAACGATGCCAGCGTGTTCTCCGGCGCGTATCCGGACGCGCCGCGGTGAGCCTGTACCATAGTCATGTCAATCGCTCCCTGTAGATTTTTCATTTGGCGCGGTTCACCCGCGTTCCCTATCATCATACCATGATTTTGCCAAAAGTCAATCACCCCGCGCAGCGGCGGCGCGCAAAAGTACAGCTTTTTGCACATAGTTATTGTGATGTTTTGGGCAAATCGTGAATTATCGCGCAAATTGATTCAAAACATTTGATATTGAATTGAGATTGTGCTATAATGGGACAATCCGCGGAGGGATCCTTCCGCAAATGGGATCATTTTCAGGGGGCAGTCATGAGCAATTCCGTCGTCATTCTACGCATCTCGCTGGCCATTCTGGTCGGCACGATCATCGGCATCGAGCGCGAGATCAAGAACCGCCCTGCCGGCATGCGCACGCACATCCTCGTCTGTCTGGGCGCGTGCATCATCTCGCTGATCGAGTCCTACTTCTCCGCCGGCCTCAACGGCGACACCAATTCCAGCGTCGCCTACAACTTCGGTCGTCTCAGCGCGCAGGTCGTCAGCGGCATCGGCTTCCTGGGCGCGGGCACGATCCTCTTTTCCGACCGCAAGATCACCGGCCTGACCACTGCGGCGTCGCTGTGGAACACGGCGTGCCTGGGCATCGCCATCGGCTATGGCTACTACCTCATCGCCATCGTCGGCTCGATCTTCGTCATCCTCGTACTGATGATGATGCAGCGCATCATCCACGTGCGCATCTCCAAGAAACTCGAAGTCCGCTTCGTGCACCGCGTAGAGACGATCGAGTACATCAACAAGTACTTTGAATCGCGCAACATTCAGGCCGTGGACATCGACTTCAACGTCACCAATATGGAAAACCGCAACATCTACACCAACATCTATACGCTGCACCTGCCCTCGGACGTGTCCTACACGGAGATCGTCAACAACCTCTCCGAGCACGCCAACATCCTCAGCATCCGCACCACCAGCGTCTGACCCCCTGCGCCCGCCGTCATTGCGTAACCGAATTCCGGTTGACGGCGGGCGTTTTTTATGCTATAATTCCCCAAGCGATGACGAAGAGGAGTAGCCGCAGGCGGCATCGCAGAGAGGACGGTCCATCGGCTGCAAGGCCGTCCGCTGTGCGCGCGGCGAAGGTCGCTTCCGAGCGGGGCAGATGAACGGAGTAGTCCGCCGGGGCGCGCCCCATACAGCGCAAGCGAGGTCCGGCTGCCGCCGGGCAAAATAAGGTGGTACCGCGGAGCAATCCGCCCTTTGTGGCGTTGCTCCGCGCTTTTTGGCGCCGCGCGCCGAAACGACCGAGGGAGAAGGGAGTTCATATCGCCATGGAAAACCAGCGGGAATTCACGATGGACAAGGTCTTTGCGCCGCAGAAGATCGAAAAGCGCATCTACGACATGTGGGAGCAGTCCGGCGCGTTCGAGCCGGTCAAGGACCCGGACAAAAAACCGTTCACGATCGTCATGCCGCCGCCGAACATCACCGGTCAGCTGCACATCGGTCACGCGCTGGACGAGATGCCGCAGGACGTGCTGATCCGCTATCACCGCATGAAGGGCGACCCGACCCTGTGGGTGCCCGGCACCGACCACGCCTCCATCGCCACCGAGGTCAAGATCGTCGACGCGCTCAAGAAGGAAGACCTGACCAAGCAGGACGTCGGGCGCGAGAAGTTCCTCGAGCGCGCCTGGGCGTGGAAGCGCGAATACGGCGGGCGCATCGTCAAGCAGCTGCGCAAGCTGGGCGTTTCCTGCGACTGGAAGCACGAGCGCTTCACGATGGACGACGGCCTCAGCCGCGCCGTGCGCGAGACGTTCGTGCGCTACTATGAAAAGGGCCTGATCTATCGCGGCGACCGCATCATCAACTGGTGCCCGACCTGCAAGACGGCGCTGTCCGACGCCGAGGTCGAATACGTCGAGCAGCAGTCCCACCTGTGGTACATCCGCTATCCGGGCCCCGACGGCTGCGACGTGGTCGTCGCCACCACCCGCCCGGAGACGATGCTCGGCGACACCGGCGTGTGCGTCAACCCCAACGACGAGCGCTACGCCGGTCTGGTGGGCAAGACCGTGCTGCTGCCGATCATGAACCGCCAGATCCCCGTCGTCGCCGACGACTACGCCGACATGGAGTTCGGCACCGGCGCGGTCAAGATGACCCCCGCGCACGACCCGAACGACTTTGAGGTCGGTCGCCGCCACAACCTCGAAGTCATCCGCGTGATGAACGACGACGGCACGATGAACGAAAACGCCGGCAAGTATCAGGGCATGACGCGCGAAACCTGCCGCGAGGCGGTCGTTCAGGAACTGAAGGAGCAGGGCTATCTGGTCAAGATCGAGCCGCTGACCCACAACGTCGGCACCTGCTACCGCTGCCACGACACCGTCGAGACGATGGTCTCCACGCAGTGGTTCGTGAAGATGCAGCCGCTGGCGGAGCCGGCGATTCAGGCGGCGAAGCGCGGCGAACTGCGCTTCATTCCCGAGCGCTTTGAAAAGACCTACTACAACTGGATGGAGAACATCCGCGACTGGTGCATCAGCCGCCAGCTCTGGTGGGGGCACCGCATCCCGGCGTTCTACTGCGACGCTTGCGGTGAAATGTTCGTCTCCCGCGACGACCTGACCGTCTGCCCGAAGTGCGGTCATCCGCTGCGGCAGGACGAGGACGTGCTCGACACGTGGTTCTCCTCGGCGCTGTGGCCGTTCAGCACGCTCGGCTGGCCCGACAATACGGAGGACCTGAAGTACTTCTACCCGAATTCCGTGCTCTCCTGCGGCTACGACATCATCTTCTTCTGGTTGGCGCGCATGGTGTTCTCCGGCATCGAACTGATGGGCAAGTGCCCGTTCCCGGTAGCGCTGATGCACGGTCTGGTTCGCGACGCGCAGGGGCGCAAGATGAGCAAGTCGCTGGGCAACGGCATCGATCCGATCGAGGTCATCGACAAGTACGGCGCGGACGCGCTGCGCTTCTCGCTGGTGATGGGCGTCGCCCCGGGCAGCGACATCCGCATGTCCGAGGAGAAGATCGAGTCGTTCCGCAACTTCGCCAACAAGATCTGGAATGCCAGCCGCTTCGTGCTGATGAACCTGCAAGGCTTTGCGCCCCAGAGACTGCCCGCGGCGGACAGGCTGTCGCTGGCGGACAAATGGATCCTGACCCGCTTCCAGGAGACCGCCCGCAGCGTCACCGACGACCTCGAAAACTTCGACCTCGGCTACGCGGCGACAAAGCTGTACGACTTTGTGTGGAGCACGTTCTGCGACTGGTACATCGAGCTGGCAAAGCAGGGCCTGCACGAC
>CALVPU010000047.1 GCA_944353735.1 uncultured Eubacteriales bacterium
AGCGCCCGTTGCGCACGGTGATGATGGCGTCCATCAGGTACTTCTGCATCGTCGACGAGCGGATGATGGCGTTGAGCCGGTCGCGCACGCGGTCGTTGAGCACGCGCATCTGCCGGCGGATGTTGTACAATTCCGGACTGGCGTGGTCGCTGACCTCATCCTCGGAGAGGATGGCGTTGAAGATCTCCTCCTCGAGCGCGCGGTTCGTGGACAGCCGCGAGCCCATTTCGGTCAAAATCGGCGTGTCCTCGCGGTCGGTCACCAGCGCGGCGCGCACCACGCGCGCGGCCTTGAGGGCGTCGGCGACCATCAAAAGCGCCTTCTGAGACAGCGTCGAGCCCACCTGCGCCAGGCGCAGAAACTCGCGCACGTCGGTGAAGTATGCCATCGGGTTGCCGCCGACATAGGCGAGCACCGTCGAAGCTTCTTCAGTCTCGGCCTGACGGCGGCGCACCTCGGCGGGATCGCCCGAGGGAACCAGCGCCCGGCATTGCTCGCGGCCCATTTCGGTCGTCGCCAGCGTCGCCAGCATTTCGAGGATTTTGGGGTATTCCAGCACCCGGAGGTTCCTATCGTTCATAGCGTTCGACTCCATTGCGATTCAGGTCGAAGTGGGGGGAAGGCGCGCGTCCGGTCATGGCGGCGCGCCGCGGGCGGAGAGTTGGACATCCTGCGAAGGCGCAGCCGCTGCGGACAGGCGCGGCGGAAAGAACGGCGACCGCATTCCAGGCGCCGGCAGGATAGGCGCGGCAAAACCGCCGCGGACGCCCATCGCTTCCGGAAACCGGCAAGACCGCGCTCGCGCGAACAGGGGAAAGCCGTGGCCCGGTTCGCGCCGCCAAGGGCAGCCGGCATGCGCCGTACAGCGAGGACGGCATCCATCGGGCGCGCGCTTTGCGCCGAAAATTACTCCACGCCGCGGAAGTAGTGTCCCGTGGTCGAGGGCATGGCGTCCAGCAGCGACCAGTCGGACAGGCTGCGGAAGTCCTCGCCGCGCGCGGCGCAGAGGTAGAGGCGCACGGCGGCGTCCGCGTCGCCGGCATCGTCGAGCAGCAGACGCCAGCCCTCGGCGCGCGGCAGGCGATGCGACCGGCGCAGCGTCATCAGCGGCACGCTGTTGAGCAGCCGCACGATGCAGCCGTCCGGCGTTGCCAGCCGCCTGAGCGGAAATGACGCGCCGGTGCGGTCGATCAGCGCCTTCGCGTCCACGCGCTCGGCGGGCGCGCAGCCGTCGCAGCGGCGGCAGTCCGCGTGACGGCCCGATGCGCCGTGGACGGCGCGCCACGGGCAGTGCCGCAGCCGCATCAACGGCAGCCTGCCGTGCACGATCAGTTCGCGCGGAATGCCGCGCGACGCCCAGCGCTCCAGCCGCTGCGCGTCGGGATCGTCCGCCGCCGTGCGCGCGCCTTCCAGCGCGGCGATCTGCGCGGCGCTCAACTCCACCGACGGCGTGTACGCTTCACAGCCCCATTCGCGCAGCTGCGCCACGGCGAGGGCGTTGGCGGCGTTGAGGGAGAAGTCCGCCACGCGCGCGCCGGGCCAGTCGAGCGCGAAGTGGGCGACATTGGAAAGGTAGACGCGGTCGATGCGCGCCGCGAGCCGCACCGCCCAGCGCTGCAGCGCTTCCAGCGACCGCTGCGGCAACACTTCCGGCACCGCCAGCGAGAAGACGCCGGGCAGACGCTCTTCCGCCGCCGCCAGCGCTTCGGGACGCACGTCGCGGGGATCGAAGATCGCGCCGTCCGCGCCCAACGCGAGCGCCCGGCACAGCCGCGCGGGATCGCCGCTCTGTGCCCGCACGGCGGGGCGCTCGGGAAAAACGGCGGCACGCGGCGGAGGCGGCGCTTCGCGGAGCGGAACCGGCGCGGCATGCGTGCGGGCGTCGGGAAGCGCCATGCGCGCGCGCGTCAGGCGTTCCAGCGCGTCGCGCCGCAGGGCGTTGAGCTCGGCGACGGGAATGAACGCGCCGTCGTCGGCGTCGAACGCCGCGCCGGTCAAGCGGTAGGGCGTGCCGCCGGTCTTGCCCAGCTGCGCCGCCACGCGATCGCGGTCGAGTTCGCGGCTGCGCGCCGCCTCGACGACCGAACCCACCGCTTCGGCGCGATGCTCGCCGTCGCTGAGTTCGAGCACGGCGGGACGTCCCACGCGCAGCGTCAGCCGCGCGTGTACGGGAAACGTCTGCCGCTCGCCGGAGACAAGCGCCCGCGCCTGACGCATCTGCGCTTCCGAGACCAATCGGATCAGCTGGTCGCCGCGCCGCGCGCCGGGACATGCCGCGAAGCTTCCCGCCGCACCGGACAGCTGGACGGGACGGTCGGGCAGGTCGAAGCGATCGCCCCGTTCGGAAAGCCGCGCACCGCGCGCCGCGCTGCGGTTGGGTTGGGCGGATGCCAGATGCACAGAAGCGCCGCGCGCGTTGAGGGCAGCCGCACGGACCGCCTGCGCCGACCGCGCGGGGGCGTTCGCCGCGTTGCCGGGCGCGGGCGATTTCCCGCGCGGTCGTTCGGCTCGGCGCGCAAGGCATTCGCTGTCCGCGCTGCCGGCGCGCAGGACCAGCGCGTCCTGCGGGTCGATGTCGGCGTCCAGTCGGAGCATGCCGTCGCGGACCGCGGTGCCTACCGGCACGCCCAGATGGTTCGGGCGGGCACGGAACATCAGTTCGGCGTCGTCGACGCCGTAGAGGTAGCCGCGCGTGAAGCCGCCGCGGTTGAATATCTGCCGCAGCGGTTCGAGGTCGCGCGGCGCGGCGGGATTGTCGATCGCGGCGCGGTAGGCGGCGGTGACCACGGCGACGTACTCGGGGCGCTTGAGGCGGCCTTCGATCTTGAAGCTGTCCACGCCGGCGGCGCGCAGGTCGTCGAGGGCATCGAGGGCGCAGAGGTCCCTGGTGGACAACAGGTAACCCTCGATCCCGTCCATGCGGTAGCGCATCCGGCAGGGCTGGGCACAGCGCCCGCGGTTGCCGCTGCGCCCGCCGACGAGGCCCGAAAACAGGCATTGCCCGGAGCAGGACACGCACAGCGCGCCGTGGACAAAGACCTCCAACTCGATGCCCAGCCCCGCACAGCTGCGGATCTCCTCGAGCGACATCTCGCGCGCGAGCACGGCGCGGGCAAAGCCGTTCTGCGCCAGGAACGCCGCGCCGGCGCGGTTGTGCACCGCCATCTGCGTGCTGGCGTGCAGCGCGAGTTCCGGCGCGATGGCGCGCACGGCGCGGGCGACGCCGAAGTCCTGCACCAGTACGGCGTCCGCGTTGGCGGCGGCGACCGCCTCGATCGTGCGCGCCATCGCCGGCAGCTCGTCCTCGCGGATCATGGTGTTCAACGTCACGTGCACGCGCACGCCGCGGGCGTGACAGTAGCCGACCGCCTCGCGCAGCTGGTCCTCGGAGAAGTTGTCGGCGCTGCGGCGGGCGTTGAAGTCGCCGGCGCCCAGATAGACGGCGTCCGCGCCGCTCTGGACGGCGGCGATCAGCGACGCCATGCCGCCTGCCGGGGCGAGCAGTTCGGGCTTATTCCGCATGACCATGCTTCTCCAGTTCTGCGCGCAGGCGCTCGTTTTCCGCGCGCAGGCGGCGGATCTCGTCGCGCGACTTCATCATGTCGTCCGTGGCGTTGACGGCGGCGAGCACTGCCAGCTGCGCCGGCGGCAGATGCGTGGACAGCGCCAGCTCGCTCATCGCGCGGTCAACGTGTTCCGCCACGCGCTGGACGTGTTCGGCGGGATCGTAGCCGGCGAGGTTGTATTCCTTGCCGGCGATCTTTACGGTGGTTCGGATCTTCTGCATGCAAACGGTCCTTTCGCGCCGGGGCTGGGAAGCGCGCCCGGCTTTGTACAGATTATAGCACAGCCGGCGGCGGCGTTCAAGCAAAACGCCGCGCATCGGCGAACAATGCGCGCGTCCGCCGCATACGATACTCAGGGGAGGCGATCTCGTTGAGCAGATTCTGCTTTTCTGGCGGCGGAAAGGGCGGCAACCGAACCGCGAGGACCATCGGACTGGCGCTGATGGCGGCGGGCCTGTTGATTCTGCTGCTGTCGGTGCCCAGCTGGCTGTGGGCGTCGCTGGTAGGCATCCTGTTGGTGAGCGTCGGATTTTTGGTCTGGCGCTTTGGATAGCGCGTAGGAACGACAAAAAACCGGCGCACAGGGACGCCGCCGGAAATGCGGGCGGTCTCCTGTATGCCGGTGTCTTTGCGCTTGCGGGGGAGACGGCGCTTACAGCGCGCGCTCGACCTTATTGCTGCGCAGGCAGCGCGTGCAAACGGACATGCGCTTCGGAACGCCATTGACCAGAACGCGTACCTTCTGCGTGTTCGGAGCCCAGGTGCGGCGCGTCTTGCGGTTGGAGTGGCTGACGTTGTTGCCGTAAACGACGCCCTTGCCGCAGATCTCACAATACTTTCCCATACTCTATCACACCTCCTTCAAGGTTATGCCACAACAAACACGCCAATTATACCACTGCCGCAGTCAAAACGCAAGTCTGAAGATGTAAAACTTCTGCGACGGCGCGGCGTTCTATTCGCGGATCCACACGCGCATCTCGCCGACGCCGCGGTTTGCCCACGCATAGTAGGGGATGAAGCGCAGGCGGACGGGATGGGTTTCGGGCGCGGCGCACGCCGCGTAGAGCGGACCTTCCCACGCTTCGGATTCGTGCAGGCCGTCCGTCTCGAGCGCGACGATGCCGCCGAGCGTGCCGGGTTCCCAGCGCGCGTCGATCCCGCCGCGTGCGCCGCCGGCGCGCAGGAGGTGCAGGCGCTTGCCGTTGTCGATCTCTTCGAGGCAGTAGACCAGCGGGCCGCGCGTCAGCGCCACCTTGCCGGCGTCTTCTGCGACGCGCGGGTTGGCGCGTACGAACTGCGCCGGCATCTCCATGCGCAGGCGGATGCAGTCGCCGGAATGCCATTCGCGGGAGATGTAAGCGTAACCGTCGCGCACTTCGGCGGCGCAGGGCGCGCCGTTGAGCTCGAGCGACCAGTCGCGGCACCAGGCGGGAATGCGCAGCGCCAGCGCAAACGCCGCCGGGCGCTCCGGTTCGACGCGCACGCGCACGTCGCCGTCCCACGGATAGCGCGTATCGACGTCCAGCTGCGCGAGGACGCCGCCGGCGCGCGCAGCAAAGCGGCCGCCGGCGTACAGGTGCACGTACAGCGCGCCGTCGTCCGCCGAGCAGACATAGTCCTCCAGCGACATCAGCAGGCGGATGA